>PLAD01000378.1 GCA_003134215.1 Armatimonadota bacterium | reverse complement strand
GAAAGCCGGTGCGCGATGACGAACGTGGTGCGCCCCTTCATCAGGTAGGAGAGGCCCTCCTGAATGGCGGCTTCGGATTCTGAGTCGAGGCTGGAGGTGGCCTCATCCAGAATCAGGATCGCCGGGTCTTTCAGGATAGCCCTGGCAATCGCCACCCGCTGGCGCTGTCCGCCGGAAAGTTGAACTCCGCGATCTCCAACTATTGTATCGTATCCATTGGGCATGTCGACGATAAAATTGTGTGCGTTGGCGTTTTTGGCCGCCTCAACGATCTCAGCGTCGGTTGCATCCGGCATACCGTAACCGATGTTTGTCCTGACGCTGGCATTAAACAGCATCGTCTCCTGCGGCACAATGCCGATTTGACGCCGCAAGGACTGCAGGGATACTGTCCTAATATCGACGCCGTCAATGAGTATAGACCCGGACGCAGGATCATAAAAGCGTGGAATCAGGTCAGCGAGCGTCGACTTCCCGGCTCCGGAAGGGCCGACAACGGCCACGATTTCTCCGGGCGCCATGTCGAAAGAAATATCCTTCAAGACAGGTCGAAAAGCAACATAGCCGAAGCTTACATTTTTGAACCTGACGCTGCCGGAAACGGCAGCAAGGGCCGGTGCATTCGCGGCTTCTTTGACTTCGGTTGGAACATCAAGTACGTTAGTGAAGATACGGTCGGCAGCACCCTGAGTCTGCCGCCAGTCTGTCACAATCGAGCCGATATTACCGACACCAGTTCTGAGCTTATCGAGCAGAAGGATGAATGCGACCAGATATAGAGAAGTTAACCTTCCAGCGGCCACTTCGTGACCGCCAAGCAGTAACGCTGCCGCGATACCGATCATACCGATCAGATCGGTAGTCGGGCTCAATAGAGCAGACCGACGCACTCCCTGCATGTAGATGTTCTTGGCGTTCTCCGTAAAGGTCGCATATTTTTGTATTTCCCTCTGCTCCGCTGCGAAGGACCGCACGACGCGTACGCTTGAAATCGTCTCCTCCGTCAACGCCGTCAGGTCGGCCAGGCGTTCCTGAGTCTGCCGCGCGATGTTTCTCAGCTTGTGCGAGATCAGGTTTATAAAGTAGCCGATTGGTGGAAGCATCAGCAGGGTGAATAACGACATCCTCCAGGAGATTTTAACGACTCCTACCAATGCGACCAAAACGTATACCGGGCCAACAACAGCATCTTTAATCGTCATGATGCCGTTTTGCAGCGCCGGCACATCGTTGTTCATGATCGAAATGAGGTTGCCGGTCCGCTGGTTATCGAAGTAAGACATCGACAGGCTTTGCAGATGCGTATAGATATCGTTGCGAAGGCGCAGCCCCAAACGCTGTCCAACCTCGGCAAAAGATATGGATTGCCCGACAGAGGCGAACCACCGAACCGTATACATACCAACGCCTGTTAGTCCCAAGTATAAGAGTCGCAGTTCAAGCTTATGCTGCTGCGCAATCGTGCGGTGAGGAGCGCCTAAAAAGTTCTGCGCTTCATAGGCAAATGGAACAATACTAAGACTGGCTGCGGCGAGTACAACTTAACAAACGACTCCAAATAACAGCAGGGCACGGTGCGGCAGTAGATAAGACAAAAGCCTGACCTGCATCGGCCGTAATTCTACGACCGGATCAGCGATAATCTTTACCTGAGGCTTATTAATCATGTCGTTAATAGCGACTCGACGTCACTTACCGAGAAACTGTAGTACACCGTAAACTACCGCGGTCGCCAGAGTGACGACGGCAGTGGTCGGTTCACGGTTGTACTTTACCTGTTCCCACGAAAACTCCCGACGCGACGAGGTTAATGTACTACGGCCTGGCAACGGAATCAGACGCGGCACTCGAGATAAGTATAGTTCGTACGGCGCCCCGAACTTCTCGCGAAGAAACTGTTCTTCATAAAGAATTGCCGCCAAATGGAACAGCAAAAAGAGAGCGAATATCACAATCCAGGCAACCGGTCCGATTCCGGACATGACGGCAACTCCGATCGCGATCAGCAATGATCCAAAGTACAGCGGGTTTCGGACCAGGCCGTACGGCCCGACTTCAGCGATTGTATCATCCTTGTGGATTGTGCCGGCAGCCCACACTCGCACAATTTCGCCGAGCAAAGCAAGGACAACTCCAACCGTATATGAGGGCAGGCTGCGATGGCCCCAAACGCAGGAGGCCGCAAAGAGACCGACTGGAATCAGCCAGGTAAAGGTTGTTCTCTTCTTGACTAAAAACAGATGTAATGGATGTACGTTCAAGTTAACTATTCGTTCTCGGCACTAAATTTTCAGATGTGGTCTGTATCGACTTCATATATTCCAGCACTTTGGCCGCCGATCTCTCTATTGCTCCGGCTTCGCCCAGGTTTTCGTGTACTACACTCAGAAGCTTGCTTTTAATTTGCAGCAATTTTTCCGGCTGCAGCAGCATTTCCAGCGCCTGATCGGCAATGTTTTGCGGAGTGGCGTCGTCTTGCAAAAACTCCGGGCAAATTAGCTGCTCGGCAAGAATGTTCGGCAGGCCGATATAGGTCAGGTTCAGCGCTTTCTTTCTGAGCAAATATTCAAAATTCATTAAAGCAGAGCCGCGGTATACGATAACAGTCGGCCTGCCCAGAATGGCAGCCTCTAATGTCGCTGTACCGGACGCTGCAATAACAAGGTCGGCTCTTGCCATAGCATCGAGCGTTGCGTTGTCGACGATCGCTACCGGCGCAGTCTGAAACGTGCTAGTCATACGCATTTGCGCCCAATCCCGAGAGTTTTTATCGGGATCATTAGGGCTGACAAGCAGACCTTCGGGTGTGGCCAAACTGCTCACTCGTTCTGTCATCGGCGATTTCAGCGCGGTCGAAGCGTGTTTGATCAAGTCACTAGCTTGCTGCGCCAGATGCAGCAACGACGCCGAGCTGCCTTGCTGCTGCGCCTTTACTAATATATCCTCAATTAAGCTACGCGAAAGGTTTGGCGATCGTGCAAGAAGAAACTGCACTCCGGGCATGCGCCTGGCTATTTCGCCGGCGGCGGCAAATAGAACCGGCAGTATATGCCTCACTTCGTGCTCGCGACTGCCGGGGAGCAGTGTGACTACGGTCTTAATCTTGTCTAATCCATAGATTTTGTCGAACTCACCACTGTCCATTTTCGGCTTAACCGTATCGAGCAGCGGATGTCCAAGAAAATAGGCGTTGCCTCCTGCACTTTTCAGTAGGTCCGCAGACCACGAAAAGGGAGTAATGATCAAGTCACTGACTGCGGTCAGCCTTTGAAGCTTCTTGGGGTTCATTTTACGCCGCCAGGAAGACGGTGGAAAATAGTAAACTATCGGACACTCGCGCTTGGGATGGAGGGCGGGAATCGCGGTCCATTTTACCCATCTCGCAAGCGGAATGTTAAAGGCTCCAAAGTCGACAAGTATCAAAAGGTCTGGTGTTCGTTCACTAAAGCGGCGCTTGAACTTGCTCAGTGCTGACAGTACTGTCGCCCCTTTTGTCACAGATTCTGCAATGCTTATGCTTCCCCACTTGCTGCTATCAGCGATGATCTCGCACCCGATCGCAGTAAGATTTGGTCCACCAATTCCCCATACTTCGAAGAGCACTCCCGCAGGAAGCTGAGCCGATAACTCTCGCAGCAGGTTAGCTGCCTGAGCGTCCCCTGACGCTTCGCCTGCAACGACAGCGACTTTCATCGTAATATATGCTACCTGGCTTCCAGCAGCCTATCTAGCATCCTGCTGACGACCACCATAGCCGTATCGGATGTTTCGCATAAAATCGAGTAAGTAATCTCGTTCCGGGCTGGGCGGAATTTCCTGATCGATAGTCTCAAGCGCCTGTGTCACGTTCATATCCGACCGATAGAGAAATTTGTATGCTTGTTTCAAAGCAGAACGGGTTGCAGATGCGACACCGGAGCGCCGAAGGCCGATCACGTTCAAATCGAGCACCTTACTTGGACGGCCATCAGCCATCATGAACGGAGGCACATCCTGCACCACCTTGGAATAGCCGCCGAGCATTGCGAACTTACCAATTCGGACGAATTGATGTATTCCGACCAGACCACCGATCGTCACCCTGTCTTCGACTAAAGCGTGGCCGCTGATACCAACCATATTTGCCATGGTCACGTAGGAACCGATATTGCAGTTATGGCCAATGTGAGAGTAAGCCATAATCAGATTGTGATCACCGACGCGCGTCGCTTCACCGGTGCCCGCAGCACGATGAATGGTAACGCACTCGCGGACAATGTTGTGGTCGCCGAGAATAACAAAGCTCTTCTCGCCTTTGAACTTCCGATCCTGAGGAACACCCCCAAGTACTGCGCCCGACCAAATCTCGCAATGAGCGCCGATATGGGTGTATGGTTCGATTACGACATGCGCGTGGATCTTGGTTTCCGGGCCGACGATGACCCCTTCCCCAAGCACGCAATAAGCGCCTATTTCAACGCCTTCAGATACTTCTGCTGTCGGGTGTATCACGGCAGAGGAATGAATATTGGACATACTCTGCTCTTTCTATTGCGACCGCAGAGCGAATAGAATTTCCGCTTCCGCTGCTATTTGGCCTTCGACATCAGCATGTACATAGACGCGGCCGATGTCCCCGCGCACCTTCAAAACCTGCGCGTGCAAGTACAAGGTATCGCCGGGTACTACCGGTTTGCGGAAGCGCGCTTTGTTGACTCCTCCGATCAGAGCGAGCTTGCCTCGATGCTCGGGTACAGCCAGCATCATGACTCCTCCAAGCTGAGCCATCGCTTCAATAAGCAAAACACCCGGCATAATCGCTTCGGTCGGAAAGTGACCCTGAAAAAATTGTTCGTTCGCGGTGACGTTCTTAATTCCGAGCGCAGACTTGCCTGCCTCCAGCTGCAAGATGCGATCGACGAGTAAGAACGGATATCTGTGGGGGAGAATCTTCCGAATGTCTTCGATGTTCATGACGGGAACTGTTTTTTGTTTGGATGCGCCGTTCTGTTTTGCGTTCGGTTCTGACACAACTACTTCAATATCCTCTGCACTACTCATATGACTCCTGACTCGCCGCCAGCTCCCAAAATCTTCCTTGTCAAACTTGCATTCAAGGTATGACTGGGCCGGTGGGCAACGATGCCGACTTTTATGTTTTTCTGTGACAGGCTTAGGTCGCCGATCAAATCTAAAATCTTATGACGAACAAGTTCATCATGCATCCGCAACGGCGTATGCACGTCGGGCTTGCCCGTACTATCCAGGGCAACGACGTTTTCGTAGTTCGCGCCCAGTCCGAGTCCAGCCGCCCTTAGCGCATCGAGTTCATGATGAAAGCCGTAAGTACGAGCAGGAGCAACGCTCTGGTGGTATCCGACTCCATCGTAAATCGCAGCTTGAACTCCTATTGACGGAAAACTGGAGTAATCGACTACACACGAAATCCAAAAGTGGTCCGAAGGCACAGCACAAAGAACTCCGCCCGCCCCATCGGTTACCACAACGTCACGATCGAGCTTCAGCTCTTCTTGAGGAACATCTGTCGTACGAAGTCCGACAGATAGCAAAAGCTTATAAAACGGCAACGAGCTTCCATCACCGATCGGCAGCTCACGGCCCTCGAAAACGATCTCAGCGTCAGTAACTCCGAAGCCATAACATGCCGAGAGAACGTGTTCGACGGTATCTACTCTTACCTGGTCGGCCCCAAGGCAAGTCGACCGATTGGTTGAAACCACATTGAGCACGGATGCGGCAACGGCGCGACCCGAAGAATGACTGCGAAATAGTATACCCTGCCCCGGATGGGATGCCGGACGTACTTGAAACCAGGCTTCTTTACCGCTATGCAGACCAATGCCCGTGAATCGCTCGGTTGGCTGCGCGACCGTCGCACGCATACTCATTTTTCGGAAGTGGGAGTTTCGAGCTCTGCCAGTCTCCGTTCGAGCTCTTCCAATTTCTTGGAGAGCTTTGGAATGAGCTGAGTATTCGCCCTCGTCCTGAGATCTTCCATATGCGGTCTACCATAGTGGCCGCTGACGAACTGGCCAGCCTTGACATCGCCAATCACACCTGTTTTTGCACCGACAATAGCACCGTCACCGATTGTCACGTGATCCTTTATCCCGGCCTGGCCTGCAAGGATGACGCCCTTGCCAAGCTGAACGCTTCCGGAGATACCCGCTTGTGCGACGATAACGCTATGTTCACCGATGGTGCAGTTGTGCCCGATATGAACGAGGTTATCGATTTTGGCGCCCCGCCCAATCCGAGTCGAACCTGTTCGCGCTTTATCGATGGTCACGTTCGCACCGATTTCAACGTCATCTCCGACAATAACTCTGCCTATTTGCGGTATTTTGTAATGTCGGTCGTCAATAAACATATATCCGAAGCCGTCAGTGCCTAGAATACTGCCGGAGTGTATGACTACAGACGATCCTATTTCGGTGTTGTCATGAAGTACTACGTGCGGGTAGATCACGCAGTCGGGCCCGATGGTGACATTGTCGCCGATGTAGACGAAAGGAAATATAACGGTGTTTGCACCGATCACCGAGTTCTCCCCGATCACAGCCGACGCATGTACGGAGACGTTGTCACCTAGAACCGCAGTCGGATCTATCTGTGCGGTTTCATGAATGCCCTTATAGATTTTAGGTTCAGGCGCAAAGATACGAAGAACTTGAGCAAAGGCAAATTTTGGGTTCTTGACGCGTATGAGGGGCTTTTCGATGGAAGGACCACTTTGCGGGGCAATTACCGCAGAAGCCATACTCCGTGCAGCCGAGTCGAGCAAACGCGCGTTTTCCGCAAAGGTAACGTCACCTGATCGAGAGTCCTGGATAGTCGAGATGCCACTGATCAATATGGAGTCGTCCCCGACCACGCTCCCATCAACCAGTGTAGCTAGTTCACCAACTGTCGTGAGCTTCATTATCTGCCCCCTTGCACCGGGATATGACCGGAATTGCATCTGTCAGGCCCCGTTTTAAACGAGCAAGTTAGAACATAAATATCAAACATACAATCCATTTGCATTATGAAACTTTCCAATTTTGATCTTTGGCCGCTTCTAAAAAAATCGGCGTTAGATTCGGTACACCCTTATGCTCTGCCACAATCGTAATATGTTTTGTCTTCGCGGTCTCAGAAATAGATCGCCGCGTATCCGTTAGTATCAATTGAAGCAAATGCGAACGATATCTCTGCAAGATCTCGCGTCCGTTTCCCGGCTTCGGCGACAAGTGGTCGTTAGAACTCTGCTCTGCTATCCCCGTGCCCGGCGTCAATCGCGACGACGTTATGACGGTTCGCGCTTCCCCGAACACCCGAGCATTGTCAGTATCCAATTGCTCTTCTTCCTTATCAAACCTGGACTTTGCAACTTCAATAGCCTGCAATCTACGGAGGTCAGCCGCTTCGCGCCCCTGGTCCGCATCTGCTTCTAGCTGGGCCGCAATTTGCTCTCTCACTGCATCCAACGCTTCGTTTCGCTTTTCATACACTCCCTTGAGCTCGGCGTTGTATGTCGACAGCAATAGTGTCAGCTGTGAGTTTCGCTGCGCTTCCAAATTGAGCCAGTATTCAAGAGGAGCATTCCGCGGCGGAAGTTCATTCACTTTAATTGCCGCAAGCTGCATCTTGAGCGAAGCAACCTGATACTGATCTACTTTAAATTGCTGCGCCAGCTCATCCGTCTGCACATCCAGCGCAGCTTCCTGCGCTGTCAATTTGGTTTGTCCAACCGCCATACTTTCCGCCCGTTGCGTATCGAGTTGCAAATTTTCCGCCGATGTCAATCTCTGGTCCAGCAGGTTGAGGATGCTTTCGCGCACAGCGTCAAGTCGCTCATTGAGTTCTTGTACGGCCTTCTCCTTCACATCAACCGCTCCATAAGCGGACACTTGTCCGAGATACTTGTCGATTTTGAAGTCAACGGGTTTCACCTCTCGCGAGGCCGAATAGCGATCGTCTGCTTTCAATTCCATGTCGACACCTTTCAGAATCGGCATTTTGGGATCGGCCAACGCAACCTGGTCGAAATTCACATAACCAAAACTAGGAACAATCGGCGCTGGTTTTTCCGGTCTCTTTACCTTAAGTTCGCTGCAACCCCCCAAACCAATCACCATCAAGGCTACCGCCGCCGCAAGTTTAACCTCGGGGCCGGTTTTGTTAATCAGTCGGATCGATACGGGAAAGCAGCAGACTATTTTGTTCCTCCGAGTTTGGTGATGACCGCCTGCGTGAGATCGGTCGACGTATAGATCGCGACAGTGCTGTCAAAAACGACGGATATGCCCTGCTGCTTCGCAACCGCTGCTACAGCGACTTTGATATCGGCAGCGATGTCGGCACTCAGTTGTTGATTTTTTTGGTCCAGCTGCTGGCGATACGAGTCTGCAATGTCCTGCAGTGCCTGCTGTCCGGCTTGCTGCTGCTGGGTCAGCTGTTGCAACTGGATTTTGTCGGCGTCGGACGCATCCTGTTTCTGCTGGAGGGCGGCGAGACTGTTACTAGCAGTGCTCGCTTGAGTCTCTAAGTCGGCAATCTGCTGTTTCTGATCTTGCGTTGCCGAATCTCCGAGGAGCAACAGCGAACCCAGTTTCTGCTGGTCAGCAGCATCGAGCATGGAGTTGGCCGTCTGTGTTTTGAACACATCCTGAAATTGCTGCTGTGCCTGCTGGAACGCCGCGTCAGCCGATGCGCGCTTACTGTAGTTCGCTATCACCTTCGACATATCGACGCTTGCGAATACAGGGGCCGTTTCCGCAGAAGCGGCAGCCGCACGTCCAACTGTCGGCACCAATGTCAGAGCTGACGTGACAAGCAAAACGCCGCAAATATAAATTGTAGAGCAAAACCTATTGCTGAAAACTGTCATAATTCCCACTTTCGTTACTAATCCTACAATGCCTTGTTAAATAATCGGCTCTAAAACGACTGTCCAATCGCAAAGTCGGTTTTCGCGCCTTGGCTGCCAAATCCTTCGTCGACACGAATTGGACCGAGAGGTGTCGTGACGCGTAAACCAATACCGACTNNGCCCGACTCCTTCGTAGATGCTTCCCCACGCGTCGCCGGCGTCCGTGAACAGTACGCCAGTTACACTCGAAGCGATTGGTATTCGGACTTCAGTGTTCACCAAAAAGACGTGGCTTCCCCAGAACCTGGACGTGTCATACCCTCGGAGGTCATCGACTCCACCAAGGAAGTATTCTTCGGAGAACGGTACCTGCGTCTGGGTTGTACCGGCAAGAACACGGACCGCGAAGATCCGCTTCGACTGCGTAATCGTCTTACGCGGCCCTTGCAAGCTGATATATCGCCGAACATCGAGACCGTATTTCAAGTAGTCGTGACTTCCGGGAGCGAGCGGTGTCGGAGCATTGTCAATAGTGGTCGTCGACGACGAAACTCCCTCGACAGATATGGTGCTAAGGCCGCCGGCTGCAGGATTTAGTACGTTATCTCGTGTGTCGTTGGCCAGGCGGACGCCAAGTCCAGCGAGATTCGAGTTCTGCAATATATAGGAGTCAGTCAACGGCGCTTGGAAGTTATTTGCATCGACAGATTCAGCTCGACCGGTCAGATAAGCAGTTGTCTGCTCATTAACGGGACGACTGAATGTTAACGTGCCGCCCTTCTGGCGCTCGTAGTATTGATTGGCATTGCCACTCGCTTGCGTCGCTCCACTTAAAAAGGAATTGTCGAATCGGTATACGACGCGGTCGTACGCATCGATGTTAAATCCAGTATGGTATTTATCGATATAAGGGTCTCCAAAAGAACCTTCAAAAGACGACTGGTTGTAGGTACCGCCGACAGTCCAACTGATGCTTGCCGTTTCACCAAGTCCACGGAAGTTAGATTCACTGAGCGACGCGATACCAACCAGCTTTTCCAATGTCGAATAGCCCAGGCTCACCGAAACCTGGCCGGAGCGCCGTTCGGTGACCGGAACTGTGATCGCAACTTTGCCGACATCCGGCGTCGAGATGTCTGCAGGGGCTATGCTGTCGAACAGACCAAGATTGTAAACGCGAGTCAAATCCTTCTGAAAGACATTCTCGTTATAGACAACTCCCGGCTTGGTTTTCATCTCGCGCGTGATGACAAACGTTTTGGTCTTTTTATTGCCGGTGATTGTTAAGCTGGATACTCGGGCTTCGATGATCGGAATCGTTAGGATTCCGGTCGCAGGGTCTATATTGATGTCTTCTGAGATGGATGCGCGATAACCTGCATCATGATAAGTCTGGACTATAGTCTGGATATCCTGAGCAAGGGTGTTTGTATTCAGGATAGTGTTGACGTGAGTCCGCATTTTCGCAAGGAGGACAGCCGTCGTGTAAACGGTGTTGCCAGTGATGGAAATCTGCGCAATCCGGGGATTTTCTACGACGGAATACGTCTCTGTGACCGTTCCAGCACTATCCTGCTGCGGCTGAAAGGTTACTGCGCTGAAGTAACCCATATCCTCGATCGCCTGCCTATCTGTCTCCGCCGATGTATCGCTGTACGGCTGCCCCACCTTTTGCAGCAACACAGCCCGTATCGCATCGGTTGAAATATTAGTATTTCCCTTGATAACGATAGCGCTAATACTTCCTTGAATGTCCGATGCAAAAACTAATTGCTGAAAAGCAAGTGTTAAAAATACAATAGTTATGCAGATCCTATGAGTCAGGGCCCAGTCATTGGCCCGCCGCTCCAAACGTCGGCTGATTACGTTCAAACTAAATCTCCTACCGTCATTACTATGCTCCAATGCCTAATCACTAACGGCCGGCGTCGAAGTAGGGCTGTAAACGACGTCTCAGCATTCCCCGCGCCCTCGAGAGCCTTGTTTTAACCGTCTCCAACGTCAATCCAGTAGCTTGAACTATTTCGTTGTAGTTCATCCCTTCCATTTCACGGAGCACAACCACAATTTTATAATCAATCGGAAGCGCTTCAACAGCGCGGTAAATCGCGCTCATCAGCTCATTTGATTGAGAAATTACCTCCGGTGAGTAGCTCCAGTCCGCAAGAAATCGCGACTCAACCGCAGGTCCCTCGTTCTCGTCGCTCTTCCAATTATCATCCAGGGACGGTCCTTCGTGGTCACGCTGCCGGTCGCGCTGCTTGTACCTATTCTTGCAGTGGTTTACCGCGATCCGGTAAAGCCACGTTGAGACTTTTGCATCTCCACGGAAATCAGACCGCGCTTTATATGCACTGATAAACGCCTCTTGAGTCAGATCGCTGGCTTCCTCTGGATCATTGAGGAAACGAAAAATCAAGTTATAGATTGGCTTTTCATAGCGCGACATCAACGCGTTGAAATCGCCGCGCAAGTCCACTAGATCTCGAGCATTATTTAAACTGTCATCGTCACGACCGCTCAACGGTGCGCCACGCACGGTTTAAGCCAGCAGGTGTCGCATTTGAGCTGTCTGAAATAATGTATAGTCATATCCTTTGACAGAGTCAAGATTCAAATGTTTCAGGAAAATTTAGAGTGAACGGTACTCGACCAGGCTATATTCAGAAATTCCGAACACCTTCGATCGCGACAATGTTATTGTGTTGATCGTCTGTAGATATGGTCGCTTGAAATCTCGGTGTAATGCTGTATCCCAACTTTACCTGATAAACCGGCGGCTCTAGAGTAGATGACACCGCACCAGGAGTTCGCGAGTTAACCGATTGGGTATAGGTGACGTTCAGTTTGCTTCCTAAACGCTTAACAATTGTCACTTGTACAGGGGACGACGGCGCATAGTCGATTGACAGGTCTTCCAGGCCAAGAACAGTTCCTATCGAATCTTCGATAGGCTGCAACATTTTTGGCACTACCGACGCATTGAAGACCGACGCAACCTGATTTTGCAGAGAATGCTGAATATTACCTCCTGTCAGGCCGGCAATTGCTTCCTGTCCTCCCAGTACAGCCAGAATCTGTGCATCAGTAAGACCTGGAGGGTCTGATTGGAACGTCAACTGCAGTTTGTCCGGCGTCTCAATATTGCCAGCGACGGTCACGGTAACGAGATACCTTTGCGGTGAGTTCGACGTCGAACTGGTGAGAGATGGAACATAGGTCGTCGTTGTATTGGCTCCCGCCGGATTTCGTTGAATAATATCGGGGGTCACTGTAATGGATGTAGTCGCCGTAAGCTGAACTTCTTCCCGGATATCTTCCGGCGGGTGATAACTGAAGTCGAGCGAACCGTCGGGAACGACCTTGAAGGTGGCAGTCGGAAAGTAAAACTGACCTTTACGAATAAGGATATTTCCATCTACTCTCGGCCGGTAGAGCGAGCCGTTCAGATTGACTGAGCCGTCCGCAAGAGCATTAAGCTGAGATGTCCTTAGTTGCGCGCCCGGTTTTACATTGACGACTACGTTGAAACGGGGATTAAATGCTGGAACACCTGCCTGCGCGGTGGCAGTAGGGGTAGTTTGCGGAAGTGAACCGACTGCACGATCGATATCGAGTTCGCCGGCCACCATCGGCCTCAGTATCGGGCCGCTAATCGAGACGCCGTTATTTAATCGCGCTGTGACGCCGGCATCATTGAATAGTGCAACCTTGCGCTCATTAATTGTCAAGTTTTGCATGTTCAATTTGAGAGCAAGCTGTAGATCGCTCAAAACCGCTCCACTCCCAGTCGCCGTATCCAACAAATCTTTGCCGGCGAATTGGCCGCCACCGCTCAATGCAATATCCCCGCCGTAACTCGATGACGCAGTAAAGCGTCGAACTTCAAAGGCGTTGCCTCCGAGAGTGATGTCTGCGTTGATGTCCTTAAAGCTCGTCTGATATCCGTCAAACTGAAGACTTGCGCCCGCAACAGAAAGTTCCCCATCAAGTTGCTTATTCGCCAGGGTGCCCGAAATCTTTAAATTCCCGCCAGCCGTCCCCGACGGAATTTTGATAGGTATATTTGGGAAGACCTGATTTACGAATTCCAACGACTGTGCTGGAATATCGACAGTCGCAGACATCGGCACGTTGTAGGGAATGATCCCCTGCAAGTATCCTGTCGGCTTCCACTCAAAGGGAATTGATCCGTTGACGTCCATCGTATGGTCGATAATAGCGCCGCTTGGCGTGGATTCTTCTTTGGTAAAGGTCAATCCGGCGACCGAAATATGATTGTCGCGCACATCAATTTCGCCGCTGTCAATCCTGTCCAATGTCAGGTGATTGTACGAGGGATTATCCAGAGTAACGGACGCACTGATGTCCGGCGCGCGTGTTTGGCCACTGACAACCGCGGAAAGGTCGCCCACTGTACCGGCAGTTTTTCCACTTTTGGGCAAATAGGGATTGAGTAAAGCAAGCGAAAATCCAGATGCGTCCATTCTCGCATCGACCGCTCCGTCCAGATCGACAGACCCAGAGGCAGACAAGTAAACGTTATCAGGTCCGAGAAGTCTGAAAAAGCTCACTGAAGTCAGCGACTTATTCACTGTAAACTCGGTCGTCGCCGAGCTAATTCGCTGGCCCGCAATTTGCCCGCCTGTTAGTTCCGCAATTACCGACACGGTCGGACGGCGTATGCTGCCGATCGCAGTAATGGAACTGATATTTAACGTCCCTGTCGGCGGCTGCGGCATTCTGTTTAACACCGCCGAAATGGTTGTTCCGTAGGCCCGTTCGAGCAATATGCTATTGTTTTCCATCGCAATCAGATGCGTCAACGTTTCGCCTTCAACTGCGGCGTCAGCACTGATTTCCTGCCGAGCGAGATTGTACGTGAAGCTTTTCAATACATATTTTGCCGGCCCCGATTCCACGACTAGTGGTCCTTTGCTCAAACTCACAAGCTGTGCGTGATACGTGAATTTGGCGGGACTGATCGTCAGCCTTGTACCTTCTACATCCACTCCGTCCGCGCTAATCGCTGCGACAACTGTCGGATCACCGATACTCCCGGCGATATTCGCATCCCCTTGCATTTCTCCTGAAACATGAAGTTCAGGCGCGTACTTTGCGAAGACAGGACTAATATCGCCCGCGGCAAAGTTAACGTTGAGTGCGAGTGACTTATTAGTAAGATCGACAGCGCCTTCTCCGGTTAGTCCAATTCCTGACACGCTGCTTTTCAAATTTGAAAACGCAAAGATGCCTTTTCGGTAAGCTATGTCGGCGGAGCTGTCTGCAAGTTGGAAGTCTTGGAACGTCCCATTACCCAAAGTTAGGCTGCCGTCGAGCAGCGGATTGGCCGCCGTTCCTGTCAGTCTCGCTTTGCCGCTGATAAAGCCCGATAGCGGAAAACCGCCTTGAGGAAGCGGGTTATTGAGGGCTGCGACATAAGATACAGGAAGATCTGTAAGCGAGACGTCTAAATCGAAGGAAGGTTTGCCGGGATCTGCTGCATTGATCTCTCCGGAAGCTGAAAGTGTTCCTGGAACACGCCGAATCCGCAGGCTGGACACCGTTATGCGGCTGCCTGATCCTGAAAGCGTAGATCGAAGAACATCCGCCGAGAATTTCCCTATTCGCGGCTGAAGGACATAAACCCGCGCATCGAACGTTGGGGATTTCAAGCTGCCTGTCAT
>PLAD01000029.1 GCA_003134215.1 Armatimonadota bacterium | reverse complement strand
TACATGGGAAGGCGGGAATGATCGCCGGCGTGATCGGAATGGTCACCTACGGACACTCAGTTTCCTGGACGGAGAGCGATATTGCGAAGCTGCGCATCGCCGGAGATGCAATCGCCGGAGTGTTGGAGCGCAAACATGCCGAAGAAGCTGCGCATCGTCAGGCCGAGTACGACGAGCTTATCAGCTCGACTCTGGCTAGATTCGCGACAAGCGGCGCCGACGATATTGATTACAGCGTAGAGACGGCGCTGCGTGACATTGCCCGCTGTTTTCGCGCCGACAATTCTTACCTGACACTGTTTTCAGACGATATGACCAGCTATAGCTGCACGCATGAGTGGGTCGAACCGAACTACGAACCGAATAAGAGCAGCCTCCAAAACGTTCCGATGGGGACGGTGCCATGGATCGAATCGCAGATCTTATCTGACAATGTCGTTTTTATCGACCCGCTCGGCTCCAGCGATCGGATACTTGAATTTTCGAATAAGCTGTTAGGCGCCGACACGGAAATCAAATCGTTATTAGTCGCACCAGTTCACGGGGTCGCCGGTACCATAATCGGGATGGTCGGCCTAAACTGTTTCGAAGCGGCATGCAACTGGACCGATCGAGACATCGCGCAGCTTCGGCTTTCCGGCGATGCCCTGGCAAATGTCATCGAGCGCAAGCGCGCCGACCTCGCATTGAAGCAAACTGCCGAGTTTGATGAGCTAATCGCGCGTCTTTTGGCCGGCTTCGCCACTTGTCAATCGAGCGAGCTGGATCAAACAATTCGTTCCGGGATTGGTGAAATCGCACGATATATCGGCGCCGACCAGGCCCATGTCACAGTCGTGTCCTTCGATCGCCGCAGATACTCATGCGCCTACGAATGGTGTGCGGAAGGCGCGCCGTCGGTAAAGTACGATCAACAAAATGTGCCGATGGGAACACTGCCGTGGAGCGAAAAGCGTCTTCTTGCGGATCGGCCGATAGTAATCTGGTCGCTCGACGATCTGCCCGCTCAGGCTGTCGAAGAACGGGACAGCTTCTATGTTCGCAACGGTTATAGCTCAATTATGATCGTCCCGATCAGAAACGGCGACATCATCGGTTCCATCGGCCTGGCCGCCTATCGCGCTTCCATTGCCTGGAAGGAAAGCGATCTGCGCCACCTCAAGGTCGTTGGAGATGCGATCGCCAGCATGATCGACCGCCGTAGGGCGGAAGACGAAGTACGCAGCCTCAACGCCAGTCTGGAACAGCGAATTATCCGGCGTACGTCAGACCTGGAAGAGGCACGCCGCAACGCAATCGACATTATGAACGATGTGGATGAACAGCGAAGACGGGCCGAGGAGGCGCTTTCGCAGTTGGAGTACGCCACCGAACACCTTCGACTGCTCTCACAGGCGGTCGACAACAGCCCCGCGATGGTAATGATCACAGACTACTCGCTCCTAATCGAATATGTCAATCCGAAATTCACCGAAGTCACCGGCTATCTGCCGGAAGAAGTACTGGGCAAGAACCCGTCGTTCTTAAGTTCCAATTCTGAGTTCGATGCGCCGCGTAAGCTGATGGCCGAGGCGCTGGCAAATCAAAAGCCATGGAGCGGAGAACTCTGCAGTCGCCGCAAAAATGGTGATCTCTTTTGGGAGTATGCTTCCTTTGCTCCGATCAAAGGTCTCGACGGCGAAGTGCGGCACTATGTTGCGGTGAAGGAAGACATCAGTGAACGTAAGGCCATGCAAGACGAGCTTGGCCGTTCTACTTATGAACTGACGCTTGCGCGTGATGCCGCCGAGGAGGCGAACCGGACGAAATCGCTGTTCCTGGCCAACATGTCCCACGAGATCCGCACTCCGATGAATGCTATTCTCGGTTTCTCACAGTTGCTGCAAAACAGTGACGATTTTATCGGGGTTCACAGGCAGCATCTGGACATTATCAATCGCAGCGGTGAACATCTTCTGGCGCTGATCAACGACATCCTGGAGATGTCCAAAATTGAAGCTGGACGTGTAGTGACTAACCCCACGGTTGTCGACCTGCTGGCGCTGATCGGCGATCTGTCGATCATGTTCAGGATGCGCTGCGCGGATAAAAATATCAGCTTCACGGTCGATGCTGATGACGGCCTCCCGCGTTACGTCCTTACCGATGAAAACAAACTTCGCCAGATACTGACCAACCTGCTCGGAAACGCAGTTAAGCTTACGGAAAACGGCGGAGTGATCTTTCGAGTCGTCGTCGAAGCCGGCCGACGCGGTCGAAGTATGCTGATCGCCGAGGTGGAAGACAGCGGGCCGGGTATCGCCGAGGAAGAGCGACATAAGGTGTTCAAACCGTTTGAACAGACGATGAGCGGAATCCGGGCTCGTTCCGGAACCGGCCTTGGTCTCGCGATCAGCCAGCAGTTTGCGCAGATGCTTGATGGTGAGATATCGTATGTCAGCCAGGTCGATGTCGGCAGCACTTTCCGACTCGCAATGCCCATCGAAGAGATCGCCGACCTGACACTGCTTTCTGAACCGTCTAAACGCCGCGTCATCGGCCTCGATCCGTCCTGCGCTGTCCGCAGGGTCCTCGTGGTGGACGATGAGCCGGAGAACCGGGTTCTGCTGTCGTCGATGCTCGCTGAAGTCGGCTTCGAAACGCTGGAAGCCGCCGAGGGAAACGAGGCGGTTGACTGCTTCAAGAAGTGGAAGCCGGATGTTGTGCTGATGGATGCACAGATGCCGGGCCTGGACGGATACGAAGCGATCCGGACCATTCGAAGTATGACTGCTGGAAAGTCGGTCCCGATCATTGCCGTTTCCGCAAGTGCGTTCGACGAAGATCGCAGGCGAATGCTCGATGCAGGAGCGGATGAGTTTTTGCCCAAGCCCATCCGAATCGATACCGTCTATGCATCGATCGGGACAACTGCCGGCGCCGTCTATCGTTATCGCGAAGATATTTCCGCAGATCCCGATTTCGCGAGGGTCAATCCCTCAGCCTCTGAACTTCGGGAATCTGTCGCAAGTCTGCCGGCGAATATCGTCAACGGCATCCGAGAAGCGACTATCGATGCCGATTTCGACCGCGTGATCAGTATTGTTGACCGGATCACGGAAGTCGATAGTTCAGTGACTGACAGCCTGCGGGTGATGGCCGAGCAGTATGAAGCCGCTCGTATCATCAGCCTGCTCACGCCAGAGAGCTAAACGATAGTAAACTAATGGAAAATAGAATGGAAGATCTGAAGTCAACAAATATTTTGATTGTGGACGATACGCACGCGAACCTTCGGCTGCTGGTCGAGATGATCAAGGACCGCGGCTATACGGCTCGTCCGGCGCGAAGCGGGCGTCTTGCGCTCCAGGCTGCAGCAAGCAACCCTCCCGATCTGATCTTGCTGGATATCACGATGCCGGATATGAACGGCTACGAGGTTTGCCAGCATCTCAAGGCTAATCCCGCCTTGCGTGAAATTCCAGTGATATTTCTCAGTGCGCTGCACGAGACCATCGACAAAGTCAAAGCATTTCAGGTCGGCGGAGTCGACTTTATCACCAAACCGTTTCAGATTGAAGAGGTCGATGTTCGGCTCCAGACACATCTTAAGCTGCGAGCGAACCAGAAGGATCTGGAAACCCTCTTAATCGAACAGGTGGATGCGCACCGCAAACTCCACGATTATCAGTTAAAGCTGGAGGAGATGGTACAAGATCAGGTCAAAGAGATCGCCGAATCGCAGATGGCGACCATCTTCGCACTCGCAAAGCTTGCGGAATCACGGGACGATGAGACCGGGCAGCATCTGGAGCGGGTGCAGAACCTGTGCCTGCTGCTTGCGACAAAGCTACGCGACGATTCGGCTTACAGCGCGTTTGTCAGCAGTTCGATGATTGAGGCGATCTATCATGCAAGTGCCCTGCACGATATCGGAAAGGTCGGAATCTCCGATCTGATTCTTTTAAAGCCCGCCAGGCTCACCCCAAGCGAGTTTGATATTATGAAAACGCACGCATCGCTTGGCGCGAAAACGCTGGAAGCGGTGCTGCGAACCTATCAGGGCAACACGTTCTTATGCACCGGTATCGATATCGCTCTCGCCCATCACGAGCGTTGGGACGGTACCGGATATCCTCAAGGTCTGAAGGGCGAAGAAATACCGCTTTCGGCCCGGATCATGACTGTTGCGGATGTATACGATGCGCTCCGCTCCAAACGATGCTACAAAGATGCGTTCTCGCACGAAGAATCGGTCGAGATCATCCGAGCCGGGTCAGGCACCCAGTTCGNNCGAATAAATTCGCGGCTGGGAGCCGAGGCGGCAATCGTGCAGGGCACGAGGGAAAGCTCGGTGCAACTGTCGTCCTGACCGGGAGGGGAAGGATCTGGCCTATACGACGCCATGATTTGACGAACCACTGACAAAAACTGATCGTAACCCAACCCACATAAGAAGGAAGCAACCAGGGAGACGTAGAATAATAGATTATCTCTGGACGCCGAATAGTTCCGTCCGCGTGGTTGATGGTCACACCTAAAGGACGCACACGCGACGCTGCTGCCATAAAATTGTCTGACCATTTTTTGCCGGTTTTGCCTCGCTGCCGAGAGTAGAAGAGTATGACTACGGAGAATCGAGCATCAGACCATTGGACGAAGAAGCAGTTGCAAGAGCTGCACGAGAGGATTGACTGGCTGGCAGAGGTCGCTGAGATAGAGCGGCGCGCCGAAGCAGGACTCATGGAGCGGCCGAATGAGCCGCCGTATTCAATCGGTAGGATTGGTAGTTACGCTCATGACGATCCCCTCCGACACGAAATGTGCCGCAACATCCTTCAAAGCGTTCATGGCGGTCCGCTGATGTGGATACATTACGTCACCGACGACGGAATGTCGCTGACGTACTGGTTCGAAGACAATCACCTGTACCTTGGGGCTTTTCCCTCAAAGAATTTGATTGAAGCTCGTGTCGAACGCAGTCTGGAGTCCGTCCCGCAGATGTACATTCCGAGGAAAGACGGAGCGATCTTTTACAACTGGAAGACCTGCACGTACGTCGAGGATGGCGATGACTGGACCAGGATGCTGCGTGAGGGCCATTGGAAAATGAGACGCAGCGCACAAGAGCTTGCGCGAATCTGGTGCACTAATACGGGTTTTCGGGTTCCAGAAGAAATGACATCTTTGCTAGCCTCCAGCGACCGAACGATTGATATGGCCTTCCTGCACGGTTACCCCGAGCATGTCACTAAACTTCCCGTGACGAGAGCTGTGCACAGTCATGATCTGATGCTCTTAGGCGTCACAGATCGTGAAAAGGCAGTCGTCTGCATCGAGGCCAAGGTGGATGAATCCTTCGGCACGGATACAATTGCTGCTCATGTCCGGAAGCATTCGAATGGACGCTCGAAAGTACCCCGGCGAGTCAACAATCTCGTTGAGCTTTTATTTGGTCCGCGGGCATCCGCCGACCAGAAAGATATTGCGCCATTGAGATACCAGCTTCTAGCCGCTTTTGCCGCAACGGCAATTGAAGCGCGTAACCAATTCGCACCGCTGGCCGTATTTGTCGTCCATGAATTCAGGACAGAGAAAACTAGTTCGGCCAAGGTGGAGCGAATCAGCCGCGACCTTACTGCCTTCGTCAAGAAGGTCGCAGGCGTAGACGATTTTGAAGCCGGACGGCTATACGGCCCTGTCACCCTATCTTTCAACAGCCGCGACGAACCTTCAGTCGATCTCATCGTGGGAAAGGTGGTGACGGATGTATCGGCGGAGTCACTTTGGCACTGACTCCCTCATGCCAAAGATAAAGTTGACAAGGAGCTTATATATCCTCCATTTT
>PLAD01000388.1 GCA_003134215.1 Armatimonadota bacterium | reverse complement strand
CAAGTATTTAGTAACTATCGAATCAGCCCACGCCTTCACCCATCCGCTGTCCGGCCCTGCCTCGCTTCCGTCGGCATAGAGCGGATCCACTATGACGACGCCTCCGACTACTCGATATTCGTACGCCGTATCCCAAAACGAATGCAGATTCAAGAAGTGTCGATCGGGAGTGGTCAAATCGATGGGGTATCGGTTACCTCCGAGCTGCCGTCCGACTGCATGGAGCGGCTGGTGGATATCGCCGACAAAATGCTCGACAAACGCCAGGGCGCGTGCACGGTCGGCAATCGAATTCGAACGATTCGCCAGGATGCTCGATTGCTGCAAGATCTGTTCGTAGACATCTGAGCGGTCGTCGGTGTAGCTCTTAACGTCGGCGATCGTCTCCTGGTTGGCAATTGGCATCGCTGGAAGCCCATCCGCGCCGCTGTCAAAGTTTACCGGCGGCAGCGAGTCGAGATCGATGTAGTGCCACGCGCTGTATTGATGAGTCTCAGCGCCGAGGCTTTTTATCTCGTCCGGCCATGTCGCGATATTAATTGGGTCTACCGGAAGGTCGGCGCCGTCAAGCTGACCGGTCAGAGGGTCGTTGTTGAGAGCTTTCGAGAGCTGTTCCACAACGGCTCTCGCTGCCGGGGTCAACCGATCGTAGGCGATCTGCGCGATTAGCATATGCCCCACCCCGTCCCAGCAGTAGCCTGGCCGCGGGCAACAGGCCAGGGACAGTGCGAAAAGGATTAGTAGAGCTGTCCGATTTCGCATAATTCCGCTCCTTACGAGAAGATCACTCGAACCCGATACGAAAAATAGTCGACCAGGTTGACCAGGATGATCAGAACCAGGACAAGCACACCGACCTCCAGCATATTGTAGATTCTCAGGGCATCCTGTAGTTCAAAGCCGATTCCGCCGGCGCCGACAAGACCAAGTATGAAACTCGCCTGCAGATTGAGCTCCAGCGAGTAAAGAGTGGACGACAGATAGCCGGGAAATACTTGCGGCAGCATGGCGAAAACAAAGACCTGCAAGCCGTTGCCTCCTGCAGCTTTTACCGCCTCAACCGGCCCCGGTGAGACGCTCTCCAGGGCCTCTGCATAGAGTTTACACAGCATCACGAACGATCCTATCCCGATCGCAACCGCTCCTGTCTGCTTGCCGAGGCCGAGGCCGGTGATAATGATCATGGCATAGACTAAAATCGGGATAGCTCGGCCGATGTTCAATAGCGTTTTGAAGAGGACGCTCAGTGGTCGAAAGAAGCTGTTGGTTCTGGCTGCAATAAAGGAAAGAGGAAAGGCCGGGATCGCGCCGAGCACAGTTCCCACCACCGCCATTTGGATAGTTTCTAACAATGGCTGCGTAATTCCAGTCGATGCATCGCCGCCGCCTCCGCCAAAGCAGAACTGTTTGATCCAGAGAAAGTCGGCCCTGCTTCTAGGGAACATCTGCGCAACATAAGCTCCTGCTTTTGGGATGCCGACCGAAAGACCCTGCAGCTGGAAGTCGACGCCGTAAAAGGACCAGCATATGAGCGCGCAGGTCAACACGATAACGGCTGCGCCTCCAAGCGTGGCGATCGCCTTCCCCGGCTTCATGTAACGAGAATTTCCTTGACGGCGGAATCATCAAGGGATTGCGCAGATGCATCGAAGGTCAGAACTCCGTGCTTCAGGCCGATAATCCGAGGACAGTAGCGACGCGCAACATCCAAATTGTGCATCGAGAGCAAGAGTAGTGTGTTGTTCTTGCGTGAGAGGTCCTGCAGCAGCTCCATGATACTGTCAGTGGTCCTGACATCGAGATTTGCCGTCGCTTCGTCTCCCAGGATAATCTCGGCGCCCTGCGCCATTGTCCGCGCAATCGCTACACGCTGTTTCTGACCGCCTGAAAGGTTGCGGACAATGACATCTTCATAGCCGTCCAGGCCGACCTGTGAAATGCAACTTCGCGCAAGATCCATGTCCAGCTTACTGAACAAGTGCAGACAGGATGTGAGGGTATTGGCATAGCCCAGACGTCCCACCAGCACGTTTTTAATAACTGAGAGGCGGTCGACCAAATTGAACTCCTGGAAGATCATACCGATTCGCCGCCGTACCCGGCGACGTTGAGATTCACGAAGTTTTGGGACGTTCTGCCCGAAAACTTCAACCGTGCCGCCGGTCGGTGTCACCAGCCCATTGATACACCGCAGCAGAGTCGATTTACCGGCGCCGGAGAGGCCGATCAAACCAATAATCTCGCCCGGCGACGCCGATAAATTCAGCCCCTGCAGCACCGGCGCACCACGGCCGTATCGATGCGTCAGGTTACTGATCTGCATTATGTTCGAGGTCATACAGAAAAGCCTGCTATTTCTTTGCCGACAGCGAAATCAGGTTGAGGCCAAGAGCGGACGCCGACTTTCTCACCGGATCGAATACGGAGTCGTCCGCCGGCTGCCATTTGGTTACTTGTAACTCGGTAAGAGCTGCCTTACCGGCAGGATCTGTGTTGATGTCGATCAACGCCTGTTTTAACTGCGCCACTTCTGCTGGATCGAGATTGCCGCGGGCGACCAGCATTCCGTTCGCGATGGGACCGACAGTTGCCAGTACCTTCAGCTTTGCAAAATCGCCCGGACTGCCCTTGGTGTCGAGTTTCAAACCCTCCTGAAAGATCGCACCGGCATCGGCACTGCCGTTGAGGACGGCGGGGACGACACCGCTGGCGCCGGCGAAGTATTTGTTCGCCAAGTCCTTGTCAGGGTTGACCCCGTGCTGTTTCATGTATTCGTAAGGATACAAGTAGCCCGAGGTTGAGGTCGGATCGACAAAGGCCACATTCTTTCCTTTAAGCTGGGCGACGCTTTCGATACCGCTGGATTTGGTCGTGAAGATGACGCCGTAATAGTACAGGCTGCCGTGCACCCAGGGCATAGAGAGCGGAATGAGATGCTCCGGCGTATCCTTCATTTTGTCGTCGAACAGCACATACGACAGCGGATTAAGGTAGGCGACTTCGATCTGATCGCTTTGCAGCGCCTGGATTATTCCGATATAGTCTTGTGCGACGACCACGGTCGCATTGCGATGCAGTTTGCCGCCGATATAGCCTGCGAATGGACCGTACTGCTCCTCGATTTCGCTCGCGGTCTCATAGGGGATTATGCCTATCCGTAGCTGCGGCTGTTGCTCAGATGCCGTTTGCTGTGGGCCGCACCCACTCAGTATAAACACGACAGCCGAGAGCAGCATCAGATAATTCCACAATTTTATAAACTTCGGCAACCGTACCGCTCCTTCCGACTCCTTACACGCCGTTCGATCGGAACCAGCTCAGCAGCGACGTCCACGCGCTTTCTGCCGCTTCCTCATTATAGCTTGGCCGGTAATCCGCAAAAAAAGCATGCCCTGCCTCCGGGTAAACTGTGATAAAGCTCGGACTATTCGCCGACTTCAAGGCCGCCGACATAGCGTCCACCGAATCNNACCCGCCGTAAAAGCCCTGGACGGGAGCATTAAGTGAGCTGGCGACGTCGATCGGGAATTTGGGCTGATTGTCGGAATACTGACCGATCAATCGACCATAAAATGCTCCGCCTACCTTGAGGGCGGTTGAGTGTGCTGCATAAAGCCAGACGATGCGTCCGCCCCAGCAGAAGCCGGTGATCGCAAGCCTGTTCACATCGCCGCCTGCCGACTCGACCGCAAATTCAACGGCAGAATCTACGTCGGAGAGCACCTGTGAGTCCGGTGCCTTCGAGACGATAGTTGCTATCAGTTGGCCGATATCCGTAATTGTGGAAACATCGCCCTGGCGGACGAAAAGCTCTGGAGCAACGGCAGAATAGCCTGCCTTTGCAAAGCGGCGGCAGACATCCTTGATATGTTCATGGACCCCGAAAACCTCGTGGATAACCAGTACTATCGGGAAGTTGGAGCCTTCAGACGGCCGCGCGCTATAGCCGGGGATATCGCCGTCGGCTGTAGGAATTTTCACTTCTCCGGCAATGATGCCGTCATCGTCAGTGGTGATTGTACGTGCCGTCACTGGTTTCACTGCGGCGGCAAAACCATTGGCAAGCGCTGTCTTTCGAACCGGCCGGCTGTTGCTGGATTGTTCTTGAAGCATGTTGAGCTTAGTCCTCCGAAGTTAATCTGGCAAACATACGTGAACAATAGTACCCGTAACAATATCGTGCCCAGGGAAGCAGAAACGCTTTGGATGAAGCAGGGTAAGAAATTGAAGCTAAAAATTTGCCGATGAAGTGTAGCAGGACGAGGTGAACAAATTATGAAGGACCGGTCAACGGTTAAAGCAACTTTAAGAACACCGTTAACCGGCCAATTGGCGGGCGCCAGGGCTGCGCTTAGTTAATGTTGTACCTGGCGCACCCTTTCGGTACGGGCCGGCATTGAGCGAACGATAGTCGTCCGGCCACTGACCGACCTGCTCGTTTGTATTGACAGTACAGCAGTTAATCGCAGCAGTACGTGAGTAAGGATATTGTCAACACACTGCCAAAGCAACAGGGACCTTGGCAAATCAGCTCGGCGAACATTAAAACGACAATGCTTCGTTGATCACTGTAGACATTATAGGGAGTTACTCCCGGAATGTCGGTGACGTATGCGGCCCTAGAATTGTGATTCATATCACAATAGTCAGATTAAGCCCTGGTTTGCTACGTAGGCAACGAGGGTAAATCCTTTACAGCTAACAATCAGCTTGCAGAAGCCGTCCAAATTTAGGAGCCAGACACTGCAAGCGAGGATTTGCCTTAAGGAGCGAATGATGCTTTACACGATTGTCTCTGTCTTATTTGTGTTGTGGTTGATCGGCTTTCTGCTGCATGTAGGAGGCGGGCTCATTCACATACTGCTCGTCGCCGCCGTGATCGTTTTCATTGTACAGCTAGTAACCGGCCGCCGCGTCGCATAGCATGTGCCGCCCAAGCCCGTCCCACTGATGGGTCGGGCTTGTTTTTTGAGACCATTACCCGGGCCCGACGGGAATTAGGACGCGATAGCATTACGAAAAGTTAGTTCGTCTTTAAACAGTTAAATCTCTTTGCAAGGAAACCTAGCCGGCAACGCCCGAAATTTATTCAGCGATTGCTACGACTGTGGTTTCTCAGGACGCCTATTATTTGCCCAGCAAAATACAAGCCGACTGATCGTAAACGATCAGTCGGCTTAGAGAAAGATGATTGGCAACTTCTAACTTATGTCGGGTTCCATGTCACTACGGCTGTACCTTGTCCCCACCAGTAGCTAGATGCCGGTGTATACGGAAGTTGTGAGTTTTGTGGTCCCCCTGGGCCGTTTTCTGCAGCCGCAGAGTTCTCACATTCTATGGCTTTGACGTGTCCGTCGGCGAGAAGATAGTCTGAAAAACCGTGTACAGGGTTAACGTTCGGGTCATGGCGAGCCAGATAACCGCCGGTGGCCGGACAAACGTAATCGCTGCCGGTAGGCGTAATTTCCGTGCAGACGTTGGCAGCGCTGCAGACTACTTGGTTACGGAAATCGTTGGTCAGTTCGCAGTTCGTTGAGTTCGGGGTATACGGGTTAGCGCCGGTCGGATAGGTCGGGCCCGGCCAACCGTCTCCAACAGCCGAGACATAAGCCCAGCTTTCTTTAGCGTTAGTTCCTTCGGAAGGAGTTGTGATGGCCGCGTTGCTGTCGCCAACCTCAAAAATCTCGACTGTCGTCTGAGGCTGAACGAGATACGATGTGACATGTCCGGGCAATTCGTAGTTCATCGCATAAGAAACAGGATACATAATGCCATTTGCAGGATTATTGGCAAAAGTTCCTATTTTCGTTTTGTCGTCGTTACAAGTAAAGACTCCCGTGTTTTTCACGTAGGGATAGATTTGGCCCGCCCAGCCTAGGCCGCAGGTCATCCAGCCTGTACCAGTGTTGCCCGCAGGGGTAGTTGTTGCCGGAGTCGCGGTTGCGATGACTCCCCATGGGTATGCCTCATCGTTGTCTTGCAAATATTGCAAGATTCCCAACCCGAGCTGCTTTTCGTTCTGCAAACAACCAGACTGGTTAGCCTTTTCA
>PLAD01000257.1 GCA_003134215.1 Armatimonadota bacterium | reverse complement strand
CCTCCGCGCTAGCGGATACCTTTTCGATAATCTCAAGCATGGAGCGGGCCTCCGACTCAATCTGGTTTGTCTCATCACCAGCAATATGCGCCTGCTTTTGTATCGTTCCTGCTTCGATTTTCACTGTCTGAATCCGACTGCGTAGTCGCTCCAGCAGATCGTCGACAAGGTCTGCGGTCGCTGTTAGAGCGCTGCCGCGCTGCCAGTCCATTCGCTGTGTCAGGTCTTCGCCGCTGAGTCTTCCGGAGGAGAACGCTTCGGTAAGGCCGCCTAACTCCTCGGTTTGACGCCACTCCTTGCGCATCTGCACTGCAAGCGTGACTAGTATCGTGGATTCAAACACCACGAAACCAGCGTGAATCGCGAGCAGCACCCATGAATTGATCGATTCAGAGGCAAAGATGTAAATCGGCATGCGAAACACTTCCAGGACCGTGAACGCCGCGTGGTGAACTGCGATTACCGCTGCACCGACTACGATGACTCTCCAGTCGCGGTAAGCAAGAAGGAAAGCCAGCTCGCAGAAGACATCAAAATGCGCTTCGGTTAATCCATGTGTTTCTTGAATAAAAAGACCGCTGAAGATCATCAGCGAAGCCGCGACGGCGCAGCGGGTCATCACCGAGCCTGGCATCGCAAAAATGAGGAATGTTACAATGAGCGCTGCCGGTAAGCCGATCGCAAATGCCTGTGGCCAGGTCTGATACCAGGTCGCGAGAAGAAGTGCAACGACAAAATGCACCCAGATAAAAACGGCAAAGAGCCGATCCGCCCGCTTTTCCTGGTTTACGATCGAAAATTGACGAGAGCTGGTAGTCGGTTGCATTGTGACCCTTTGCTTACATAACCATTCAGTGAATTCGTACGTGGAATATAATCGGGACAACAAAACCCGTACATCATACGGGTTACTACGGAGTTCGGCTAGATGGCAAGCAATTTTTTGTTAGGTCATTGTCAGGCGGCCAAGGCTTATGAAACACCACAACGGCCGTCAAAAGCGCTGCTGCCAAGCAATCTGGTCAACAAATAATCAGGAGCATCCGCTCCATCGCTGACACCGTTCGAGCTGACACTCAAACCGTGGCAACCAGTTAACATCATGTTTTTATGGGTGCCACAATTTCGCCTCCAGCGGAAGGGTGNNGACACCGTTCGAGCTGAGACTCAAACCGTGGCACCCCATTAACATCATTTTTCTAAGGGTGCCACACCTTGGCATTCCCCCAATTAAAACGGACACTACGTACAGCTGAGATGGAAGAGTGCACCACAAGCCTGACCAAACCGCAGTCCGCCGCCTGATGACCGAATGTCCCACGCCCCCACGCCGCCGCTCAACCACGCCGCCCGCCGAAGAGCAGAAAAGCATCTCGAAGACCAAATTTACAACACTTAAATTCCGGACATTGTCGGACATTTTCCGCCTGTCAAACTTGCACTCCCTTGACAAACGTACGCAGGGCGAGTTATACTTTTCTGACCTCGTGCCGAGGTGGCGAAATTGGCAGACGCGCACGCTTGAGGGGCGTGTGGAGAAATCCTTACGGGTTCAAGTCCCGTTCTCGGCACCACCTTTCCTCTTTCTTGTATAATAAGGGCCATGACCCCACAAGAAGCCTCCGCAGCTAAAGAAGCGGCCGCAAACTACGCCGTAGCAAAATTTGTCCAGCCAGGCATGCGCCTCGGGCTGGGCTCAGGGACTACATCGGCCTTTGCTGTGAAAGCGCTGGCAAGGCGAATTCAAGCCGAATCGCTCACGCTTGCCGGCATTGTTTCGACTTCCCAGGAAACGGCAAACCTTGCACGCTCCCTCGGGATCGAACTTTCGGACAACCTCATCCCAGGGATCTGCCCGCTCGATGTGACTATCGACGGTGCTGACGATGTCGACGCTGGATTTAGCTTAATCAAGGGCGGCGGCGGCGCGCTTCTGCGCGAGAAGATTGTCGCCAAGGCCACAACCAAGGAGGTGATTATCGTCGACCAGACCAAATTTTCCCAGGTGCTCGGAACCATTTTCCCGCTTCCGGTGATGATTGTCCCGTACGGCTGGGAAATCACCAAAGCCCTGGTCGAAAAAACGTGCAGCCGGCCGTCCACCCTTCGGAAAACCGGCTCGGGGGACACTTTCATCAGCAACGACGGTCTTTACTGCCTGGATGTCGACAAAGCTCCGATACCAAATCCAGCGGAGCTTGAGGCGTTGATCAATGAAATCACCGGGGTTGTCGATGTCGGTCTCTTTATCGATATCGCGAAAAACGTTGTAATCGGCCATACCGACGGTACTGTCAGCGAACCCGCCAAAACTGGCTGATGCGCTATTTCGGGTGGTACAATATTCTATGGCTTTACATGCGGAACTGCACCGGCATCTTGGCGGCGCGGTTGTCCCAAGAGTTTTTTGGCGTTATCTGCTTCGCCGTGGGCACCCGCTTTCGAGGCAATATCCCGATTACGAGTCCTTCGAATCGTTCTTTACCGCCCCTCGCTCTTCCCTCAGCGAATATCTGGAGCTTCACTCCCTGGTCGAAAGTGTCCAAACGCTCGATACGATCCCGTATTTCGTCTCCAAACTCGTCCGCGGCGCCTATGTTTTTGAGGGCATCTGCTATCTAGAGCTCCGTTACACGCCGTACTATCGCACCGACTCCACACGCTCGGAAGAGTGGCGGATTGGGCAAATGCGCGATGTCGTACGACTGGTCGCCGAATCAGCGACCGACCCGCGCTATCCGCTGCTGATGCGCCAGATCCTTTGCATGCACAGCTTGCTTCCGCAATCGGTCAACCGCGCGATGATCGAGCTTGCCGCCTCGGAGCCGAAACTAGTCTGCGGCGTTGACCTCGCAGGACCGGACACGCATTACAGCCCGCGAATGGACGAATGGATCGAAAATTTCCGGTATGCGCGCGTACTTGGGTTGAAGACGACGGCGCACCTGTTTGAAACCGCTAATGGCTGCGATCCTCGCCTGCTGCCGTATCTCGACCGCATAGGGCATGGAATACAGATTCCCTTGCGTTACCCAAAGCTGCTTCCAATGCTGGCGAATGAGGGGCAGTGTCTGGAGATATGCCCGACCACCTATCTCAAAACCGGTACTCTTAGCGACCTGTCGAGCCTTCGTGAGGTCTTTACCCGCTGCAAAGAGGCGGGAGTCGATATCGCCATCTGCACCGACAATGCCGGCTTGCACAATGTACGTCTGCCGTGGGAATATGAGAACCTGCTGACTCAGGACATCATTGACTTTGACACTCTCAACGACTGTCAGGATGCCGCCTTCCGACATGCCTTTGCCTGGCCGGACTCCCAGCGGACCCCGAAGTCCATGATCAAAGATCTCATCGCCGCCTCTTAGATCTTCGGTGGTGGTTTAAGGGGTTTCACCTCTTTAACAAAGCTCAAGATCGGCACAATGTTGTCCACCCCTCGCTTCCGTAGCTCATCCTGGACCAGGTCCAAAAAAACATTGTCTCCACCGCTGGTCAGCCGCGCGAACTGCAAAAACTCGATCTGACCCACAACCGCCTGAACCGAATGCTTAGAGCCGACAAGGTAGGCATTAAGGATAGCGCCTGTCACCCGGTCGCGGATAAACAAATTGAACATCCGCGGCCCATCATCGCCGGCTTCCGGCCGCGAGCTGGTCACAATCGGATCAAGAACGATTCGATACCGTTCCGCTGGTTCCATAATCTTCCTCCTTTCGCTTACGCCTCGACAACGACCGTCTCTCGAGTAAAGATCTTCCGAATAACCTCGTCAGCCTCTACTTCTTCGATTGCAATATCCGCGACAGGCAGCTTCGAAAGAATCTCTGCGGCAGTCGCTGCTACCTTATCGCGATCGACTTCAATCATACAGCGTAAATTGTCGGAACTGATTACCCGTCCGTAAATCGTCAGATCGGTCAGATCAACCTTTTCTGAAAATTCCAGCTTCAGCATCCGAACATCGGAGTACTCTCTCACCAGAGTCGCCAGTCGGTCGTCAAATATCTTCTCTCCATGATCGATAATAACGACACGCTCGCAAAGTTCCTTGATATCCTGCATATAGTGCGATGTCAGGACGATCGTGCTTGCCGTGCGAATTTGATAATCTTTCAGAAACTGCCGTATGCGCTGCTGGCTGACGACATCCAACCCGATCGTCGGCTCGTCCAAAAATATCACCCGCGGATCATAAAGGAGAGCGGCAACCAGCTCGCACTTCATTCGCTCCCCAAGTGACAGCTTCCGTACCTGCGTGTTCAATAGCTGAGTAATCTCCAGCAGCTCACACAGTTCGTCTACTCGTTGACGGTAAAGGGTATCTGGAACTTCGTAGATTTCCTTGAGCAGCAGAAACGAATCCGCGGCCGGAAGGTCCCACCACAGCTGATTCTTCTGGCCCATCACCAGGGAAATTTGCCGAAGGTAGTCGTTCTTCCGTTCCCAGGGGACGAAGCCGAGAACAGATGCTTTCCCACCGGTCGGAAAAAGAATTCCGGAGAGCATTTTGAGGGTAGTAGTCTTGCCTGCCCCGTTTGGTCCGAGGAAACCGACAATCTCCCCCTCCTCGATGGAAAAGCTGACATCCTTAACCGCATCGACCTGCGTCGTCTCACGGCTGAAGAGCGCCCGTAAGGCCCCGGACGTTCCCGCCGCCTTCTTGGGGATGATATAACTTTTGCGCAGAGAGTCAACAACGATGGCCGGCATACGCCCGATTGTACCGCGAAGCACGACTGTTGCCGTTAGCGCAGAATGCCAAGCATTAGCGGAAGAGTTAACGCGGAGAGAATGGTCAGTGCGAAAAAGGCTCCAACCGCCAAACTGCCGTCGAGGTCGTAAAGTCCGGAGAAGACGGTAGATGTGGCCGAAGGCGGCATGCAGGCTTCCATTACGCAGATGGCAAGAAGGCTGCCGCTCATCTGAAAGAGAAAACGCGCGACCAGCCAAGTCAGCAACGGCATCAGGATAAGCTTGTATACACCGATCACCGCTACCTTTTGGTAATGCTGCGCGAGTGATGACGGCCGCAGGAGCAGGCCGACCGCAATCAGCACCACCGGGATGGTAACGCCGCCGATCATGCTGATCACCTGTACGAAATACTTTCCGAACACGACAAAAGGCGGGGTCGACGGTACCCATGCCTGTGGAACCAATTTCAAGAGCAAGCCGAGCGCGAGAGCAATAAAAACCGGTGTCTTCAGAAAACCCCAGATCGGCTTTTGAGAGCCCTCCGCCTGTGACTTGCCAAACACACTGCCGATGATCGGCGCTCCAGGATAGAGCGGAATCGACATACCCATCTGGTCGATCAGTACCGCCGCAGGAAGTCGCATTGGGAAGAGCGCTGTGCACATTGGGTACCCAATATAGCCCGTGTTCCCGAAGACGCTTTGCAGCATGAGCGTCCCAGTTTGGGGCGATGTCCACTTGAAAACCTTGCCGCCGACGATGGCCAGGCACAATACCATAAATTCGGATATCCAGAAGACCAGAGGAAGCTCCNNATGGTACGTAAGAAGTGTGTGGAATACGAAAGCGGGCAGGGTGATCGAAACGACGAAGCGGTTCAACGCCGGAGCATCGGTTGCATGAAGCAACCGCATCTTTTTAGCGCCATAGCCAAGGATGATCAGGGAAAAGAGCGGGAAGATTGCTGTCAGAACATGAGCATAGACTGTCACGAACGAATTTACCTGCGCAGCGGTTGTTGAAGGAGGCTGCGAGGGAATTGTACCAGGGTGTTGTTCGACCGGTACTTCGGCGTGCCACAATAGTGGGCAATGCGTTGTTTAGTCAGTCAGCAAGAGGAGCACAGTTAATGTCCACCATCGAGAAAGTCAAACCTGGCCCGGGTCAGGAATCTGTGTGGGATTATCCCAGGCCCCCTCGCATTGAAATCGTCAAGAAACCAATCCGGGTTTTATTGAACGGGACATTAGTCGCGGAGGCGGACGCTGCATTGCGGGTACTGGAAACCAGCCACCCGCCGGTCTTTTATATCCACCCCGACAATGTTTCCCTGGATCACTTTCGTAAGACGCTTCGGACAACATTTTGTGAGTTCAAAGGGCAGGCATCGTACTACACCGCTCAGGTCGGCGATGTTAAAGTGGTGAACAGTGCATGGTACTACCCGAGCCCTACCTCGGGCTATGCCGAGATCAAAAACCACGTCGCCTTCTACCCAAGCAAGTTCGAATGCTATGTGGGAGAGGAGCGGGTACAGGCACAGCAGGGCGATTTTTATGGCGGCTGGATCACAGCAAACGTCGTTGGACCGTTCAAAGGGGAGCCCGGCACACTCAACTGGTGACCTCTGACCGGTCGCGCGAAGGTATACTTTCGCAACCAAGATTTTTATTATTACGGCGGTTAGGGAAGGCAAAAACTCCATGATTCGAAGGCAAGTACTGCCCAATGGTGTACGAATCGTCACCGAGAAGATTGACTATGTTCAGTCTGCATCTATCGGAATTTGGGTAGGCGTAGGAGCGCGTGATGAAAGCGACGACGTGCGAGGTATCTCGCATGTGATCGAGCATATGCTGTTCAAAGGGACTCCAACCAGGACCGCGCCTCAGATTTCGGATGAAATTGACCGGGTCGGCGGTTATCTCAACGCTTTTACCGACAAAGAAAACACCTGTTACTACGCTAAGGTACTGAAAGAACATCTGCCGATCGCAATCGATGTACTCTCGGATGTTTTTCTGAACTCTTTGTTCGATGCGGACGAGCTGGCGAAAGAAAAAAACGTCATCCTGGAAGAGATCAAGCGACACGAAGACCAGCCGGATGATCTCATTCACGATGTCTTTTTTGAAACTATGTGGCCTGAGCATAACCTGGG
>PLAD01000156.1 GCA_003134215.1 Armatimonadota bacterium | reverse complement strand
GTCTGACGGCAACGAGATGTGCCCAGTAGTACGGAGAATCGACTCTCGTAACATCTACTCCGTGATTGCCGATTGAAGAGTGGACGAAGTAGCCATTGCCGATATACATCCCGGTATGGTCTACGTAATCGTGATGACACTGAAAGTACATGCGATCGCCCGGCTGCCACTGTGTCACGTCGGTAAGCGGAACCGAAAATCCAAGCTGTGATTGCTGTGCCGCTGTTCGAGGTAGTGTTATGCCGTTTGCACTGTAGACAGCCTTAATGAGGCCGGAGCAGTCGATGCCGTCGGCTGTGTTACCACCCCAGACATAGGGCACCCCAAGGTAAGACATGGCAGTCTGTACGAGCGACTGAGCCAGCGGTCCGGCAGGTCCGGCAGCGCCTGATTGTGGAGCAGTGATCTGATAGTCGAGGATCTGGACGCTGGACTTTGCGATAAAACCGATTGAATGATCGGCCATCACGACGGAGTAATAAGTATCCGTTTCTCCAGTGACGATAATGTACGTGCCCTTCGGGCAGCGCGACAAAAGCCGTCCATAGTCTTCTCTTGGGGCATTGATTGGAGCATTGTCGTCGGTGACTAACCCTAATCTACCAGTTACCGGTGCGCCGGGATCAGGCACGGCCGAGACGGCATCCCGCGAAGTGAGAAGGGCACGGGTTCTTAAAATGGACGCCCGGCTCGCGCTTCCGTGGGCGAAAGAAGCAGTCGGAAAACTTAAAAGCAGTGAGAGGCCTAAAGCCGCGAAGTACGATTGGATCTTGATAGTTTGGTTAACGAAACTCGCCAAAATATGCGGGACTCCTGACAAGACGGAAATAGGTTAGTTCTAACGTCTACTAGTTTGTTCCTTATAACAGCCGGTATCTTCAATAAAAAACGACGACGAATCGAAAAATAACTGTGATTAACGTTTAACAATGCATATTATGCCAAAATTTCCAGCAAAAATGTTGCACTCCGTACGAAAAAAACCGGTATTCATACTGACTAGCTGTACGAAAGATCGAAATTATTTTCCTGCAGGCTACTGCGCTGCCCTTTGTCTGATTACCCGGCAGATGCCGTAGAGATCTTAATCGGCTCTAACCCGCCAAAGCCTGATTTAGCCAAATTTTTCGCGGAGACGATCGGGGCCAAGAGCTTTGAAGCGTCATTTGTCGGCTGGACCGACCGACTGATTAACGGGGAAATAATTTCGATTAAAGGTCATAACCGAAGCGAAGTATCGCCTTACACTGGTTTGGACGTGTAGACCTCAATAAAGCTCTACGGGATTGGAGCAGACATTACGACCCGCAAGGCAGAGCGTGACTCATTTGCGGACGAACTTTTCGCCTCGCTATACGAAGCCTATCCCGATAGGATAAAACGTTACGAGGTCTACGCCGGCCGATTCTACGATGATGTCGCAAAAGAGTACAAGTTCGCGCCGCCGGCACGTTAGATAACGGCTCAGTTCCGCCTTACGTGCGGGATTAGGACATTATTCTGCCAAAGGTGAGCATAGTCTAAACTTAAATTACAAGTGATTTGTTTGACCCAGCCGAGTCTTATTTGCATTGGTTCAAATGATGACCTTGCAGATCTTGCCGGGCATCTTTCTCCATTCATACATGCGCACGAGATTCCGCGGGCGATAGGCTAGGCGTAGCATCCTCGGTATTGGTGGTCCGGAGACGTCACCCACTATCGGCTTAACGAGTCGCTCGACGTTCGAACAGGCTATGTCCTCAGACGCTCGATGTCCAGATGCGATCTGTGGATAGACAATGGGGACCGTAGGGAGAAGGCTTAACGGCTGTTCGATTTGCTTGTACTGGACGATAAGCTGCCGCTGCAGTTCCGTGAGGAGTATGAAGTCATAATTACCGACGCTTACCTCCCGCAGGAGTACAAGGCCGGCTACACACATATCACATGCAGCATGGTGGTAGGACTACTGATCACCGTGCCGGGAGATGAGATTATGATAAAACAATTAGTGAAGGGAGTGATCGGGCACGAAAGATTTAATTCATCGTTCACGGACTGGAGCGACAGGATTTGCCTGGGGGAATTACATAAAGTTAGCAAGGGGGATCGTAAGGATCCAGAATCAAGATACGTCCAGAATAATGTGAGATGCGCGTTGAATTTTTTGGGGTGTGGGCGACAACGTGCACTCGCGCAACAGCGAATTCGATTCAATTGCTGCGGAGATAATTCCGGCGAAAGAACACGCCTTTCCAGGCAATGTGAAGCGAGTGGAGGTATTTGACGGGCGGTTCTTTGACGATGTGGCGCTGGACTATAAGTTCGCGCCGCCGGCCTTGGCTGATATCCCAATTGCCGAAAGGGTTTACCGTTTCCGTAGAATGGTGGGTATTGAAGGCCGGTATTATCAGGGAGAGTGTTTCAAGGCTAAGATTCACCATAGAAAACTAGTGAATGCAAGCAACTGCTCTGTCACGGAAATGAGAACCTTAAACGCGGCCTTCATATACAGTACAACGCATTGACAAAATCGCCCAATAAGGTCTATAATATATAAAACACGCCCTTGTAGTCGAAATGCCGATTTGAGCTCAAAACAACATAAAAAAGAGCAAAACCAGGACATTTTCGGGCAGCGATCCTATCGCAGCGGCGATCGACGGTCAACTCGCCCTTCTGTCATCCAGGTTTTATCCTGCGCTTGACGCTTCTGGCGGGGTGACGGTATAATACGCTCGCTGTTTGAGGAAGGCCTCAGATGGCGGCCTTATTAGCCGAGGTGGTGAAATGGTAGACACGCCAGTCTCAGAAGCTGGTGGGCGTTAAGCCCGTAGGGGTTCGAGTCCCCTTCTCGGCATTTTCCTTTATGAAGTTCCTGGCCGGAGCTTATTCGCATATCCGACATCGCCTACTGCTAATCTTTACCCTTGGTTTCGCAGGCGGAGTCATTCTCGTCTCCACGGTTGTTACGCTTCCCTGGTTCGTATATGCTGCTGTTGGCGCCGCGAGTCTCGCCGCGCTATTTGTCTTTCAGCGCGCGAACTTGCTGTTTCTTGCTCTTCTTGGGATAGCCTTCGGCGCACTCAGAAGCACAGAGTTTTACCCGCCGGGATGGAATGTCGATGCTTACGCAAGTCCATCTCCCATTTCGATTTTCGGCATCATAGCATCCGATCCCGTCGCCGATCCGAATAATGCCTCATTTTTACTTACTACTCAAATCATCCGTACTCACAAAGCAACTTATCTCTCTCGAGGAACGACGGAGGTTCTTATACACGGGGCGGCGATGCGCTCCTATCAAAATGAGGCCTGCGGCGATCTTGTTTGGGTATCTGGAATGCTGCAGCAAGTATTTCCTGTAACGAATCCCGGCGAGTATGATTGGAGAACCCATCTCATACGACGTGGAGTCAGCGGCGAACTGATTGTACAGCGTCCGTATGGAATCCGCCTGATGCGGCCCGCCGGCCCGCTTGAGCCGCTGCTTGTGTGGTCCAGGCAAACTGAAAAGCGCTTGGAACTGTCATTCGCCGGATCTCTCCCGCCTGACGAGGACGGACTGGTAAACGGAGTCCTTTTTGGCGACCGAAGCCTACTTTCGCCACTACTGCAGCGTGAGTTTGCAGCGACTGGAACCGCACATGTACTGGCGACTGCGGGGCTTCATGTCGGCATTCTCGCCATTTGTATCGGGGTTGTTCTTAGCCTGGTTTCGGTTCCGAGAAAAATTGCGGTCTACGTTATCATTCCTTCACTATGGATTTTTGCGGCGCTCGCCGGAGATCGTCCCGCGGTTCTGCGTGCTGTGCTTGCGGCGACAATTTACTTTGCCGCTCGCATCTTCGAACGGGCGCCGGATCTGCCGACNNGCTGCACTGAGTATTCTGGCAATTCAACCGCCGGCTTTGTTGGACAGCGATTTTCAGCTCTCATTTGTCACTGTCGCCGGCCTCGCTGCAAGCATTCCTACTTGGGATGATTTGTGGCGACCGAAGCTTGACACAATTCGATTGAAATGGGTCAAGCGTAGTGTCAACGCCGGGGTAGAGCTGGCCGGGTTGTCAATCTTCGCCCAGCTCTTTTCGGCCCCCCTGACCGTCTACTACTTCAGTCAACTGTCTTTGCTTTCCCTGCCGGTCAACCTGATCGTTGTGCCGCTTCTTTTTGTAACAATTCCAGTCGCAGTTGTCACTCTCTTTCTTTGCGCCTCGTTCCCAGTTGCCGGAACATTCTGCCTGCACTTTCTTCTCCATCCGCTGTTAAGGACGATATTACGGGTAGTCGAGTGGTTCTACCAGTCTCCGATCTGTTCAGTAGCGGTTCCGCCGTTTTCCATTGTCGTAGTGTTGGGCATTTATCTGGCAGCGTTTACTTTGATGCTGCTAGCATCCGGCGAAGGAAAACGAAAAGCGGTTAACTCGACGATATGAAACGCATATTATCGTGCTTAATTGCTATCTCTATTGCCGCGTCGTTGTGTTCATGTTCGAGCGACTCGAACAGCCGGAAGCTTCGGATCACCGTGCTGGACGTCGGGCAAGGCGACGGCATCGTCCTGCAAAGTCCGAGCGGACATGTTGTCGTTATAGATGGAGGGCCCGGACCCAAAGAAGACGAGCCCGGTAAATCAACTGCTGGTGACGAAGTCGTGGTGCCTTTTTTGCAACATGAAGGGATCGGGACTGTAGATGTGATGGTATTGACACATCCCCACGAGGACCATGTCACCGGGCTGCTAGCAGTTTTGCATTCGGAACGGGTGCTCTCAGTGCTGGACGGAACCGTCGTCCCTCTGCCCACGGAACATTACAAGGAGTTTCTGACGACAATTCTCGACGACAATATCCCATATCGCAAGGTGCGACGCGGAACGGAAATTAACTTGCAGGATGGTGTTACGCTTGATTGTCTCTCGCCGCCGCCTACAGGACTTCCGTTTGGTGCAGACTTGTCAAACTCGACGATTAATAATTATTCAGCTGTATTCCGCGTTAACTACGGAAGTACGAGGATTTTACTTGACGGCGACGCTCAACAAGAAGCAGAAGACAACATGCTTAACGCGTATGGCCCCGGTTTTTTGAAGGCGGATGTTCTCAAGACTGGCCACCATGGATCGCGAAACGCATCTTCCGCCGAATGGCTTGACGTCGTTCGACCGACGTTTGCTGTAATTTCCTGCGGCCGACACAATCTGTTTGGACATCCGAACAAAGAGACTCTCGATCGGCTGTCTGCAATCCGTGCCCGCACGTTTCGCACCGATCAAGACGGGGCCGTAACGATAATCAGCGACGGCTCCAGCGTTTCTGTTACTTCATTCCTGGGGCGCGGTGGGTAGTTTTTCTAAATAACGAAGAGAAGCTCTTCTTCAGTCCAAGGATCGGTAATGACGGACGCCTCCTGCGGTGAGTTCGACATAAAATTGTTCCAAAACCCGTTATCAAAAGCGCCGTGAAGGAAGAAGTAGCGTGCGATGGCAATTAAGTCCTTGCGGAGATTCGCCGTCCCCATGTTTTTTTCGCCGAATCGGTAAGGATTTTCCAGTTGATAAAAGGTTATCTCTTGTCGGTTGACCCAGATTGAGTCGAGAAGGTCGTAGATCTCCTTAACAAATTCGTAGCCGACATCATATGCTTCCGTGAACGGGAGGGCATTCAAGATGTCGTCACGATCTGTTAAGACGCCTCGGTTTTCATCTAAAATCGGATAGATGCGGTGGATGATCGCGTAGACGTGAGGTCGTGGGTAGATGTGCGTGCGCTGCGGCTGTGACGCAGCGTTGATTATCGCGAGCCGTCGGATCTCTCCGAGAGCACGCAACATCACTTTTGAATCGTCCATATGTTAGCTCCCTGGATGAGTAGTTGAGTTAAAGACACCCCTCCCGCTTCGGTCCATTAACAATCCGAAGCGGGAATGCGGCGCCGCTAACCCAGTAGAAGGGACTTGCTTGGTGAAAGCGCCAAAATTAAGTGCGTTCAGGCATGCAAGATCCATATCTAATTTTAGACGATTGAGGCCGAAATCAAGCACCGTCAACGAAACGAACTTTAAGCAAGCTTAGAAAGTTCTTCGAACTCATCTTTTGACAACTCAATGCTCGCCGCGCCAACATTTTCGTCCAGGTGACTCACTGAGGACGTTCCCGGAATAGGGAGAATCACCTGAGATCGCTTCAGCAGCCAGGACAGGGCGATCTGAGCAACGGACGCTCCGTGGGTTTTCGCCGCAGTGTCCAGCTTGCCACCCGGTTTTGCAAGCTCACCGGATGCAATCGGAAACCAGGGGATAAATCCTATGTTATTCTTCTCACAGTAATTCAGAACGTCCTCCGCAGATCGATTGCTCAGGTTGTATAGGTTTTGAACGGAAACGACGTCAACTATTTTTCTCGATAACTCGATTTCCTCGACTGAGACTTCGGATAGTCCGATATACCGGATTTTTCCGGCTTCTTGAAGCTCCTTCAAAGCACCCAGAGTCTCTTCTTTAGGTACTTTCGCATCGAATCGATGAAGTTGATAAAGGTCGATAGTTTCAATTCGCAATCGCCGGAGGCTTAATTCGAGGGTCTGCTTGAGATACTCGGGGCGGCCGACCGGCGCCCATTGGTTTGGACCTTGCCGTGTCAATCCGCCCTTGGTAGCTATGACCAGACCATCAGGGTATGGGTACAAAGCCTTCGCGATGAGGTTTTCCGATGTCTCAGGACCGTAGGAGTCGGCTGTGTCGATAAAGTTTACGTTGATTTCGTTCAGTCGCTTAAGAACCCGAATGGCCTCTGCAGGATCCGCCGGGTCGCCCCAAACACCTTTGCCAGTAATTCGCATTGCGCCGAAGCCAAGGCGATTGACTGTGAGGCCCCCGCCGATCGTGAAGGTGCCCGAAAGCGAAGCGTCGATTTTAGCAATTGTTTGTGTCATTGAACCTCCCCCAAATCAATATATGGGATAACGCGTCAAACAGGGGTGACGTGTGTGAGGTTCCCGACTTCGACGAAAGCAATTGCTTAAGGGTCGACTCGAATGACGGCGAATTGTCCCGCGGCGGCTGGAATAGGGTGCATTGGTATATCT
>PLAD01000071.1 GCA_003134215.1 Armatimonadota bacterium | reverse complement strand
GGCCTAGGAAGAGCGTATATCGAAGGTTTTCAGTGGGCTTTGACTCGGGGCTACGACTCTGTCGCCCAGATTGATGCCGACCTGTCGCACGATCCGTTGGCTCTTAAGGATCTTTTCGCTTCGTCCTCCGAAGCGGACGTTGTTCTCGGTTCCCGATATTTGAATGGCGTGTCCGTCATCAATTGGCCGCTCCGACGTATTCTACTTTCAATGGGCGCTAATGTTTACGTACGTATTGTACTCGGCCTTGGTATCCACGACATCACCAGCGGATTTCGCGTCTACAGAAGTTCGGCTCTGCACTCGATCGACCTGCCGTCGATTGCGTCAAACGGATACTCGTTTCAGGTTGAGATGACCTACCGCGCCGCACTCGCCGGCTGCAGGATTGTCGAGTCCCCGATTATATTTACCGAACGCAGGTCGGGTCATTCGAAGATGTCGCAAGGCGTAATACTCGAATCGGCGCTGATGCCATGGCGGCTGAGATTGCGGCGAAATTTCTTATTACGGCTGCTGAGCAAAAGGCGGATTGTCGGCTAAAGTTAGACGTAGCAGTATTTGAAGCGACGAACGGTAAAAGGCGGCAGGGAGAAAACTCCCCGCCGCCTTTTGATCGTGATCTAAGTGAACTTAGAACTTGAAGTCGAACTGGCCTGTCGCAACTCCACCCGTACCGTTTCCGGTATTGCCCGGGCCGCCAACAAAGTCGGTGCCCTTCGAGGAGTAGTCGATGATCTGATAGGACAGCTTAACATCGGAGTTCTTGCTGATCGGGTGACCGATACCGAGAGTGATGTACTGCTCGGTCGGCTTTCCGGCCTGGTTCAAATATCCCTGATTGTTCTTGAGGTCCCAACCAACATACTCGTATCCAAGGAACGGCGTATAGGCGCCGCCACTGAATGTATCGTACAGGTTCAGACCGAAGGAACTAACTTTGTCATCGTGGCCGAGCGGGCTGAGCGCACCGACATTGTTCTTGCCGGAGTAGTACTTGCCATCAGCAACGATCTTGAGGTTCGAGGACGGGATGGAGTACGAAGCGTCTCCAATGACTCCCTCGACGTTGGTCGGGTTCGTCCAGTCGCCGATCTTACCCCAGCTGCCAGGAGCCGCGAAGTTCGCGTAGATGTCTTCGTAACCAGCCTTGACATCAACGGGTCCGAACGAATAGCCGAGTTCCGCCTTGTAGGCTTCATCACCCTTTTCGCTGTTAACGTTGGCGTAGGCATCGTTGTAACCGGTGGCGCTGACAGCAGCTTCACCGTTGAACGTGATACCGGTCTTTACCAGGCCCGGGATGTAACCGCTGTAGTCTGCTGCGTAAACGAGCAGATTGTTGTACGGCTTGTTCTTATCCGGGTCAACCAGCGTGGTGCCGTTGTCTGTGTTCACACGGGCAATCAAGCCAGTAACACCGATGGTGTACGTGTCAGGAGTACCGTAAGTCAATCGAACACCAGCGCTCTGATCGATGAACTGGTCGGTCGGGGTGACCGTGCCGCCCTGTGCTCCGATCGAACCAGGCAGGAACGGGCCGCTCCGTGCAAATCCGCCATTCAGGCCTGCGGCCAGAGTAGCGTTGGCAATCGGGGCGTTCTTGCCGGCGAAGCCTTGAACTCCGATGGGACCAGCGTTGAACGCGAGGCTTGCACCGTCAACCGAGACATCGCCTGTGTCGGTTTCAGGAGTGGATGCATAGCTATCCGGATTGATTGCCTTGAGGGTGAACGGGGTGAACTGTTCGCCAAATCGACCAACCTTTGCCTCGCCGCCGCCGAGTGCGCCAAGGGCGACCGGGGAGTCGAGATAAGCTCGGAAGATGTTAAACTGCTCTGAACCGTTGTTGCTGTAGCCACCCGCTCCAGCAAACGTCGAGTAACGAGCGCTTGACGGATCAAACGATTCGGAGTTGCCGATCGTCTGCAGGTAGTTGCCGGCATCAATCTTGATTACTGCGGTTGCAGTGTCACTCACCTGACCGGTGATGGAAAGAAGAACATCGTTGTAGACCTGGGGATCTGCGCCGATGAATGTCTTGCCGGAACCGGGAGGGTTCAGGAAGTAGCCGTCGAGGTCGACGATACGATTGCCTTCCGTGACATCGTTTGCACGAGCGATGATGTTGACATCACCGTTGATCTTAACACGGCGCTGTTCCGCTTCAACAACCGCTACTCGCTCTTCGAGCGCAGTGAGACGGGTCTTGATAGCGGCGACATCCTGTCCGAGCTGTGTTAGTTCAGGCTGAAATTCGTCAACAAGGGCCTTCAACGCGTCTAGAGCGGCCTGGTTCTGCTCGAGCCTGTTGGTCAGGTCTGTCTGCAGCGCCGTAAGATCGTCGTTGGTGGCATATCCGGAAAGGTCGGGCGGCTTGATCAACGGCAGTAACCGAGCGATCGCGGTGGCAAACTCGTAACGGGTTAGGGCGCGCTTGCCGCCGTAAGTACCGTCCGGGTAACCAATCACAATGCCGGCCTTCTGCAGGGTGTCAACCGCAGTGTAAGCCCAGTGGTCAGTCGGCACGTCCGCAAACGGGCCGCTGGCCTGTGCATGCGCTACACTTGTCGTCGAGATCATCGCTGCTCCCGAGAGCAAGGCGACGGTGGCGCACAATGCAAAGATTTTCTTCATTTTTATCTCCTCTTGAAGTCTGTCCGCACGGCCGCCGATTTGGGTTTTAACGCAGATTCGACTAGCGCAGGAGAGTTTTCGAGGAGTTGCCATGTTACCTTCTCGTAAAATCTACTTCAGCTAACCGTAACTAGCTTATTTATCCCTAATCGAACGGCTCCCTCCGACATCAACTTATCCCGGCCTTCAAGCACCGAGGGTTGCATTGCAATTGCCAATGCTTATGCAATTTTCCGGAGAGATATTGAGGCTGATTACCTGTATGCTTTACTGGTACACAGGGTCAACCGCGAGCTTTATACCCGCTTTCTACCGTCTCTGACAACATAGATTTGCATTTGTTACAAAAATAGATTTGGCGAATGGAATCGTTTGTTGAGGGGTTTTAAGAAGTTCCAACGCTATCGCTGATGATCGCCGGCAAGAAAACGCTCGGCCAGTATGAGTGCAGCGTAGTCGTCGATGGGCTCGTCCGGGACTAAAAGACCCTTTGGCAGAAGCTTTTTCCAGCCCTTCGGTGGATTTGCTGCGAGGTATCGCTGCCTTGCAAGAACCGACGTACCCACTTCATCGACGAGTGCGATTTTTGACTCTGGGAGTGCTTCGTGGACTGCCTTTGCCAGGGTACGGCTGCCGGTGCCTGAGCCGATAACGATCACCTCTACTTCTGGGTGTTGGCGCAGCATTCGGCAAACCGTCACGACCAGGCTTTCCGTTGGAACGACTGACCGTTCAACTATAGGATCGGCGGCCCAATTGACATACGCGAGTCCGCATTTTGAACGACCCGGATCGATGCCGAGCACTGTCCGTACACGCTCAGTTGGCAACCGGAGTCTCCGGGCGTACTGTAAATGCGAGCTTGAGCTGATCGGCGGAGAAGACATTGTCGACGGCGGAAGCGGTCACCACGGCCGGGCCGTTGATCTGTTTGATCTGGTTAACCACATCGTAGATCTGCTCGACGGTGATCTCGCCGAGCTCTACCTTCCCGGTCTGAGGATTTCGTACAGGAATCATTCCCGCCCTTATTGCAGCAGGTCGGACCTGTGTAATCAAGAAGCCTTGAAGTTGACCGACGACATCGTCTACCCCGGTTGGTGATGGGCTGATAACGGTTTCGGCGATTTCGCTCCCCGCCCTGAAAGCGAGCACATTGGCATACGGTCTCAGGATAATAATGACCTGTTCCCCGTTGAAGGAGTTGCCAAAGGCTGTTGCGATAACAACGACGGAGCCGCTGCCATGTTTGTACGAGTGAATGGAAGCTGAAAGGGCGTCCAGGCTTCCATTTTCGTCGATGAAGGCGCCTTTAGTGTTGTTCGTCTGTTCCAGAAGCTCGATACTGGCGACGACAACGGCGCGCCCATTGGAGCCGATCGAGGCACCCTGGACATCAGCGGTCTGGCTCAACCTATCAAGAAACTTGACCAGATCGCCGCGGATTTCTTGTGGAGTCGAAGACGCTGCAATAACTGTCCTGCCAAGCTCGCCGAAATTTCGGAAGATCAGGTCGCCGTTCCTGCGTGTCTTAACATCTTCCTTCGAGCGCGCCTCTGCGGTGACGATCGCCGCCTGGATGGCGGTCAACTGCTGACGTGCATTATTAAGATCCGTAGTAAGTTTCGTCAAAGCCGCCTGCTTTAACAAGAGCTGCTGCCTCGTCGCAGTCGTCTTTTTCTGTTCCGAGATCAAGTTCAGTTCAGCAGCGGCTAAAACTGCACGTGCCCGCTGCGATTGCACTTGCGCAACGTTTGCCGACAGCTCGGCAGTAATGGCTGCAAGGCGGCTTGTATCAGCCTCGCTGCGCAGAAGCTTATTATTTCGCATCAGGTGCAGGTTGAGACGGATTTCGGCTTCGCCGGAGAACAAAGCTTCACGGAACGCGCGGTTAACACCAACAAGAAAAGCAAGTGCGAGACCACCGATGATTACCCCTGCGGTGACGGTCAAAACAGTCGCTGTATGACGTGGGCGGAGGCCAAAGAGACTGACCCGTTTCTTTCCCATTGCATAGCCAAGGCGGTCGCCGAAGTACGCGATCGATCCGCCGGCGATCATTATTAGAAAGAAAGCAAAAACAACGCTGCCCAATACATATCCACCAATTCAGAACACACAAGTCTATGTTCGCTCGGGGTTCCGGCTTATTATGTACTTGGAAAGGTTAATTCACGATGAAGATCGCCGCATGAGAAAAATGCCGGCGATTACCGCCAGCCCATCGGGGAGGAACGCAGCAAACGCCGGATCTACGTGGCCGCTTGCGCCAAGTACGAACATATATTGGTAGAGCACATAGTAGGCGATCGAAATAACGATGCCCAGAGTAATGGCCACTCCCAATGCAGCGTTACGCTGCGGCCGAAGGCCAAGCGGAGCGCCAATGATCGAGAACACGACGCAAGCAATTGGCAGTGAAATCTTATCCCAGAGCGAAACTTCGGCGTCCCGCACGGTCGGTTGCGATGCACCGCCGGCGGCTCGTTCTTCGGTGATCTCCGTAAAGAGCTGCCTGAAATTTAACGCATCCACGTCGTTCTCCAGCAACGGTATCGTGTCGGGAAGTTGATGCAGGTCTTTGACGACCAACGAGCTAAGCTGGCCGTAGACGCCGGTCGAGGACAGAACGTATGGTTTAACAAGACGAAAATTCTTGCCGCCGGTCCAGACAGCCTCGGGTGCATGGACAGCAGCGAGAACATCGCCGGTCGATGGATTCACTTCAAGGAGGTAGACGTTTTTGAGCGATTCCGTCTTGATATCGTAACCGCCCTCGACATGTGTCAGCAGTACCAGGCGGTTGCTGCCGTCCCTTGCAGCGGGAAGGTCGAAAGGTTTAGTGGTCGCATTAAAATCGTGCGACAGATTTGCTTTTAGAGCATCGAACTTACGGTTTGCGTAAGGGCTGACTGTGTCGTTAGTAAATACGGCTACTGCGGTGATCACCAAACTAAAAGCGATCGCTGCTGCAGCGATTCTCTTGAATGGGATGCCGGCGGCGAACAGTGCGACAATTTCGCTTTGGGTAGACAATCTGGCAAAGCCGACAATGGTTGACAGCAGCGTTGCCATCGGAAAGGTAGGCACCAGCCAGGGCAATATATTAAACTCGATGAGCTGCAGGACGATGATGAGCGGGACGCCTTGGGTGAGATATTTGATCAGATCCGCGCTGGCGACGATCAGGATGATGCTTGTAAAGACCACCACCATGACGAAAAAGAGCGGAACGACTTCTGAGATGACAAGTCGATCTACAAGCTTCGGGCGAAAGATCATCCTTTCGCCTCTAAACAACTTGTAATCATTCCATGCTCCACTTGAAGTCTTCGCCGAGATAAAACTTCTGAGCGATCGGATCGCTGACCAGCATTTCAGCCGTGCCTGCAGTCTTGATTTCACCTTCGGAGATGATATAGGCGCGGTCGACGATCTTAAGCATGGCCTCGACGTTGTGGTCGGTGATCAGAACTCCGATCCCACGGTTCTTCAGATCCTTGATGATCTTCCGCAGGTCGTTGATTGCCAGCGGGTCGACGCCGGTAAAGGGCTCATCGAGCAAAATAAACTTCGGTTCGGTTGCGAGAACCCGAGCAATCTCTACCCGGCGACGCTCCCCGCCCGAAAGCGTGAGGACATTGTCATGACGGCGGGAAGTCAGGCCAAGCTCTTCGAGGAGGGCTGTCGTCCTTTTAGTCCGTTCGGCGGCGTCCAGCTTTTTGCCGGACGGACCCGCCCATTCCTCCAAAACCAGCTCGACGTTTTGCTCCGTGCTCAGTTTTCGAAAGACGGACATCTCCTGTGCAAGATAGCCCATACCCTTGCGAGCCCGAGCATACATCGGGAGAAGGGTGACATCTTCGCCGTCGAGCAGCACCTTGCCTCCATTCGGCTTGACCAGTCCGACCATCATATAAAATGAAGTGGTCTTACCAGCGCCGTTGGTGCCGAGCAAGCCGACTATTTCGCCTTGATTGACATCGATGGAGACATCCTTGACGACCGTGCGACCGCGGTAGGTCTTGACCAGGTTATTTGCCGTAAGCTGCATCGATCGTTACTGCTTTATCGCAAAGACGGCATGGATTTGGTGCATGTCGATCTTCGGGAAGTCAGGTCCGGAGCCGAGGTAGATGGTCGCAGATGTGCCTGTCTGTACCAGAGGACCTTCAGTCAGGCTGCTGATAACGACAATTTTGACGTTGCCGGTGAGGTCGATTTTGTTCAATTTAGGGTCAAAAACAGCCAAATCGCAGTTTACATTATAGGTTCTGGCATTCACAGAGTCAGTGAAGACAGCTTTAACGTTGCCGTCAGCAGTATAGGTAGTGATCTTTCCGCCTGCGGCTTCGTTCGCCTTCAACTCATCGGCATCGAGCGTACTGCCGTTTTTTGATACAGCGTGGACCACGTGATAGACGAGGCTGCCCGGCGAGTACTGCCAGTCTTTGGCTACCATATCGACATTGCTGAATCCAGGCAGCTTCGCGGCCTGGGCATAGACGCATGCAGGAATCCAGCAGAGCAGCGCTGCGGCGGCGGCAATGCGGCAAACTGCGTTCCAATTATAGTGTGTCATGTCTCTTCTCATCCTGGGTCTAGTAGCCGTCAATGGTTTATTGGCCGAATGACACGTGCAGCGGCGCCGGATGGCCGTAGCCCGGCGCGGGCATCACGATATTTTTAATTTTTGTATCGGCAAGGAACGATGGGCCGGACTGGGTAAAGCCGCCGGTCTTAAATACGACATGCCCGAGCCCGATCATTTTATTTTGCGATGTGTACCAGGTAATCGTGTCCGAAGTCAGGGTAGTCGATTTTTGCGTCAGTGAAGTGACGGTAACACCGCCGGATGCCTTTACGATTTTCTTACCGCCGTCGACGCTGACACTGGGAGCGGTTAGGTTGTCGACGGGCTTGCCATTCTGGTAAATCACCCCTGTTACGCCCTGGAGCAGCCCGGTCACTGAGCCGGATGCCGAAGGCTGTGCCTCTGCATTCTGAAATGTCGCCTTCCAAAGCAGCTTACCGGTGGCTGGATCGACGAAAGTCATGTGAGATTCACCTGCATCGGCTTCTATGTTGTCTGACGAGCCACTGCTTCTTGATGTGTTCGGCGATGCTAACAGCGCTGGAGCAGCTTCGAGGAGGCAAAGCAGTACAAACAGACTGACCAAAACAAGGAACGATCGGGTTCGAAGGCCGCTGTTAGTTAACAAATCCATTTCTTCCAATTCGCTCAAGTTTACCATACGCAGGGCTGGGCCGGTTTGTCGCAGAAGGTTGTGCATTGACAGGGCGGTTAGGAGGGTCTATAATACAAGTTCGACAATGACAAGCATCGTTCTTTATGGCCGGCCAGGATGTCACTTGTGCGAAACTGCCCGTGATATTCTGGTCAGCGTTCAGTCGACGTTCGAATTCGAACTTTCGGAACTGAATATTGATGAGGACGAACAGCTGTTCGACAAGTATTGTATCGATATTCCGGTTGTAACGATTGACGGCGAGCTATTTGCGCGCTATGAAATCGACCCGAAGAAACTCGACGAGAAACTGAAAATTCTAACGAAGGAGAAATTAAAATGAGAGTCAGAGCCAAAGAGCTTCGCGTTGCTCGCAAACGCGGCGAAGAGCGACAGAAGGCCTACGATAAGGCTAAGGCAGCCGCTGCAGCCCCGCCGAAAACACGCGGTAAATAAAAGTACGGCATTGTGGACATAGTCAACGAAATCGACGGGCGCGGTTCGAATCGTGAAGAGAGAATAGCGCCCCATGAAGTAGAGCTGATTAAGTACCGTACTGGTAAGACGACCCTTCAATTTCGGCTGTCTAACAGCGAGCTCTTCGAAGGAAAGATACGATGGTACGACGACTATGCGATCCGGATAGTTCTGGAGGACAAATCGGAAGTCACGCTTCTCAGACAAGCGATTCTGTATTACAAAACGCGGTCGTAAAAAGTAGTTAAAGGCGCCGAGCGGAATCGAACCGCTGCATAAAGGTTTTGCAGACCTCTCCCTTACCACTTGGGCACGGCGCCGAGTCGAGATTTTATTATACCAATGCAGGCAATTCTTTGCAATGATTCAATCGTGAGCCACAACATTTTGGATAGTGGGATTTGCCTCCTCTCTCATTATGGTATTCTTCTACCATGACAACCGCTTTTGTACCTCGTATTAATGGTGTAGTTTCGACCGTTGTACCTTCCTGGGACGAACTTGCCGCTCGCATACTCGAAAATGAGCCACTGACGCGGGAACAAGGTCTTGCGGTACTCGAAACGCCTGACCACGATTTGCTGCGCCTATTGAACGCAGCGTACGACGTTCGTCGGTTCTATTTCGGAAACACGGTACAGCTCTACTATCTCATGAATGTCAAAAGCGGTCTGTGTCCGGAGGACTGCAACTATTGTTCTCAGTCTAAACTTTCTACCGCGGCAATACCAAAGTATCAGATGCTGTCTACTGAAGAGCTGGTCGCGGGGGCAAAGCGGGCATACGACAGCAAGGCCTGCACATTCTGCATTGTCGCGAGCGGGCGTGGACCGTCGGACCGGGAACTCGACAGCGTCATCGATGCGGTGCGAGAGATCAAAGATAATTTTTCGATACGGGTCTGCGCATGTCTCGGAATTCTTAAGCCGGGACAGGCACAACGGCTGCAGGAAGCAGGTGTCGACCGATACAACCATAACCTCAATACCAGTGAGGAATTTCACAAGAATATCGTCTCGACGCACACCTATGAGGATCGAGTTCGGACGATCACCGACGTTGCCGATATTGGCATCTCGCCGTGCTGCGGCGGTATAGTGGGAATGGGGGAAAGCGATGACGATATCGTCTCCCTGGCATTCGCTCTACGCGACCTGCAGATCCAATCGATCCCGGTGAACTTTTATCACCCTGTTCCCGGTACCCCGCTATACGGGACATGGACACTCGATCCTCGAAAGTGCTTAAAAGTGCTTGCGCTGTTCCGGTTCGCCAACCCTTCGCGAGAGATTCGCATTGCCGGCGGCCGCGAATTGCATTTAGGGTCTATGCAGCCTCTCGGCCTCTACGCCGCAAACTCGATTTTCGTCAGCGACTATTTGACAACGAAAGGTCAAAGCGCGGAGGACGACTATAAAATGATTAATGATATGGGTTTCGCCATCGCTGCTGCGCCAAAAGCATAACTATGAAAACTGTCCGCCTCTGGAGTGTCCACATGTGGGCGTCAGAAAGCGATGAAAATACTCGCAGACACCTATCTGCCGCCGAACGACTCGTCGAAGAGCCGCACCTCAACCAAGTAGTCGACGAAATGGTGCTGCGGGCGAAAACCAAGGATCCGAACGATATTCAAATCTCTTTGGATCTCGTCCCCCCTAACGCCTGCCGTCACGTTCGATGCCTGCCCGTTCAAACGGTCCATACGGCCAGCCCCGAACGTTCAGCTGCCCTCGCCGCGGAAATTTTGATCAGGGCTGGTGTTTCGCCTAAATCGGCTTTAGCCGGACTTGCCGCTCTGCGCAACGGCCTCGGGCCCCGCGGGCAGAGTCTTCCCGGTGCATCGCTTTGGGATAAGGACACGGGCGAACGTGTTGAACCGGATTTTTCGAAAGGGATCAGGGCGAACCGCTTCGACTATTCGTCGACCGGCGCCGGCGTAATAGAAAGCACAATGGCCGACTATGGACTTACTTACGCACGAACACGCGAGGCGCTTGCGGTGGCCACAAAAACTGTCAACTCCGGTGTCACCGCCGAGATTTGCTGGTCGAGCGAACCTGCTTACACAACGGGTTATATCGCGAGTCCACGTTATGGATATGTCAGGTTGACCGGCTTTAAACCTTATGGCGCCTGCGGCGGTCGCATTTGTTTCATAGATCTGACCGCAGACTCAGTCGAAGACTATGTCGAACGATTGGAAAGAGAGTTCGTGCTTATCGAACCGCCGGTCGTTATACATGACCCTGTTTCTGCCGAAGAGTTTTTAGATCAGGCGTGACCAGTAAAGATTTTGCCAGAGCGTCAGCAGTAATTCATGAATATCGAAGTCGTCCGTAATCGATACAGTTCGATGGCAGCGTCCCTTTGAGCAAGTCAAACCTCTGGAGTGTCCGCATGCGGGCATCCGATACTCCTCACCATGTAACCAGGCATCTTTCGGGCGCTGAAAAGCTCGTAGAAGACAATCTCGTGCACACGACAGTCGGAGACATGGTTACACGAGCGAAGGGAAAGCACCCCGATCAGATTCAGATCAGGCTGGAACGTGTTCCTCCTACTTCCTGCAAACACGCCCGCTGTCTGCCTGTCCATACTGTGCACTCACCAGGACCCGAAGAAGCTGCAGATTTTGCGACAAAGATTCTCGTCCGCGCGGGTGTTAACCTCGACGTTGCAGTCGCAGGACTTAATGCGCTTCGAATCGGGCTTGGCGCCAATGGCTCGACTTTGAGAGGGGCTTCACTGTGGGACAAGGAAACCGGGCGAAGGCTGGAGCCAGATCCCGAACGCGGCGTGAGAACAAGTCGGTTCGATTATTCTAAAAACGGTGCCGGCGCGATTGACAGCGCACTAGCTGAGTTCGGCTTGACTCACTTTCGTACGCGAGAGGCGCTGGCAGTCGCAACGAAAACTCTGTGGTCCGGCGTTTCAGCGGAGCTTTGCTGGTCGGACGATCCCGACTACGCCACGGGTTATGTGGCTACTCCGAGCGATGGATATGTTCGGCTGCCCGGGTTCAAGCCGACCGGGGCGCCAGGAGGTCGTATTTTTTTCGTCGACAGCGTAGTGGTAAACGTCGAGTCGCTAGTCCATAAACTAGAGCGAGAGTACCTTCTTATCGATCCTCCCGTTTGGGTGAACGATGCGGTCTCTGTAGAAGAATTCATCGAGCGAGAATGAACACCGCGGAACTGACATCCATCGAAAAACGCCATGTCTGGCACCCGTTCACGCAGATGCGGGATTGGGAAGCAACCGACCCTCTTTTTATAGTCAAAGGCAGCGGGGTTAGACTTTTTGACAGCAATGGCAATGGTTATTGGGATGCGAACTCGTCGCTCTGGGTGAACGTACACGGACATGGACGGAGGGAAATCGACGAAGCGATCAAGCGGCAGGTGGATGAGCTTGGACACTCGACGATGCTGGGGTTGACCCACCCGGGAGCCGCGCTCCTCGCCCAGCGTCTGGCTTCAATCGCTCCACCGGGTCTGACGAGGGTGTTTTATTCCGACAGCGGCTCGACCGCGGTCGAAATCGCCTTGAAGATGGCCTATCAATACCACTGTCATCGAGGCCAATCCGAGCGCAGTCGATTTGTTGCTCTCGAGGAGAGTTATCACGGAGACACGATCGGGTCGGTCTCTGTCGGTGGAATTGGACTGTTTCATGGAATTTTTCGGCGGCTGCTCTTTCCGGTCGATTTTGCGCCTAGCCCTTCGCGTTTCAAAGATGCGGGCGAGGCGGCTTCCAAATTGGAGGCTATGCTCAGCCGCGGCGGGTCGGAAATTGCCGCAGTGATTATCGAGCCGCTGGTACAGGCAGCCGGCGGAATGCTGCTGTCGCCGCCTGGATATTTGAATATAGTGCGCGAGCTATGCACCCGATATGGCGTACTGATGATAGTGGACGAGGTTGCAACTGGGTTCGGCCGAACCGGGCGGATGTTCGCCTGCGAGCATGAGGATGTCACACCAGACTTGATGTGTGTGGCGAAGGGCCTTACCGGCGGTTATCTTCCCTTGGCAGCCACAATAACGACTGACGATGTCTATTCCGCATTTTTGGGCGACTTCAGTGAGCTGAAGACGTTTTTTCATGGTCACTCTTACACGGGGAACCCGCTGGCCTGCGCCGCCGCACTGGCAAGCCTGGATATATTTGAAAACGACGGAGTCATCGCATCGCTTGCCGACAAGATCGATTATGTCAGAGCCCGCTTGCAGAAGATTGCTAAACTTCCGCATGTCGGGGAGATTCAACAATGCGGACTGATGAGCGGTATAGACCTGGTGAAATCAACGGGTGTCCCCTACCCGTTCGCTCAAGCGGTCGGGGCGAAGGTCTGCCGGAGGGCTAGAGATCTTGGCCTTATCACTCGCCCGCTCGGTAACCTTGTGATATTCCTTCCGCCGCTTGTCAGCACAATTGACGAGATTGAAAGTATGTTGACGATTATTGAGGAAGCCATTTCGCAAGTGACGACGGACATGGAGCCGTGACCGAGTTGTCAGGCAGCGCAGTTTCCGTAACGACGATGGACAGCAGCCTGGACGAAGAGCTTGAAGGGCTCAGCGCAGCGGGCCGAAGGCGGCGGCTGCGCAGAATTGACAAGAAAGAAGGTAGCATCGTCTGGATCGACGGACGGCGGCTAATTTCTTTCGGCTCCAACGACTACCTCGGACTATCGCAGCATGCTCGGATGATCGCCGCCGCATCGCTTTCAATCTTAGATTGGGGATCGGGTTCGACTGGGTCGCGCCTGACCACAGGTAATCTTTGTCCTCATGAAGAGCTTGAAGCAGCGATCGCCGCTTTCAAGCACACTCAGTCAGCGGTGGCATTTACAAGCGGCTATGCCGCCAATGTTGGCGCGATACAAGCGCTAGCCGGCGAAGAGGATCTTATTCTCAGCGACTCCCTTAATCATGCATCGCTCATCGACGGCTGCCGGCTGAGTAGGGCGACCGTACGGGTTTACAGTCACAACGACACCGGGCATGTGCGCGATCTTTTAAACGACCGTTCCAATTTCCGACGGCTGCTTATGATCACGGACGGTGTTTTCAGCATGGACGGCGACCTTGCCCGCCTCCCGGATCTGGCTGATTTGGCTGATGAATGTGACGGCTGGCTGATGGTGGACGATGCTCATGGAACCGGCGTCTACGGCGAATCGGGCAGCGGAACGGTCGAACACTTCGGTTTGTTGGGACGGGTTCCTATCCAAATGGGCACCCTGAGCAAGGCTTGCGGCTCGGTCGGCGGATTTGTGGCTGGGTCGCGCAGCCTGGTAGAGCTGCTCAAAAATAAAGCGCGCAGCTTTATTTATTCCACGGCGCTGCCTCCGGCTGTGGTCGAATCGGCGCGCATGTCGCTTGAAATTATAGCGTCGTCCCCATCGCTCCGAGCAAGACTACATCATAATGTTAAAAGGTTGAGAACAGGGCTGAACATTCTAGCTATCGACGCAGCGGCGGGCGACTCCCCGATTATCCCAGTAATCTATGGGAGCGAAATGGCCGCCATAAGTATATCGAAGCAGCTCGAAGAGGCCGGATTTTGGATACCAGCAATCAGGCCGCCCACTGTGCCGCCGGGCACGTCACGTTTGCGGATCACTGTTTCGGCAGACCACACCGACGATCAGATTGATGCGCTGCTCAAAGTTCTCGGAGAGATCGACAAATCGGTGAGCAGCAAATGAGAGACTCAAAATTAGTCCGGGGAAAGGGAGTATTCATTACCGGCACCGATACGGGAGTGGGTAAAACAGTGGTCTCAGGATCGATTGCGGCTGGAATGCGCACACTCGGGATCAATGTTGGCGTAATGAAGCCATTTCAGACCGGCGCGGTTAAGTTCGGAGAACAGTGGATCGCACCGGACGCCGATTTTCTGAAGGCGGCCGCTGGAGTCGATGATGAGATCGAGCTGATCAGTCCGATCATGTTGGAGGCGCCGCTCGCACCATCGGTCGCGGCGTCGCTTGTCGGCAGATTGGTAACAGTTGACGAGGTCCTTCCTGCCTACGACGAACTTTGCAGCAGGCACGAATTTATGATTGTCGAGGGCGCCGGCGGGCTTGCCGTCCCGATTGGTGGGACGGCGACTATGCGTGATCTCGCCGCGGCTTTGGGACTGCCGATCCTGATTGTCGTACGTCCAGGATTGGGGACAATCAACCATACGTTTCTGACGGTCGAATATGCGAAGGCGGCATGTCTGGATATTTTGGGCATAGTCATCTCCAACTTTCCAGACGAGCCCGATCTTGCGGAAAAGACCAATCCGGAGGAAATTGCTCGGCTTATCGACGTTCCTGTTCACGTTTTACGACGACTTGAAGACGTCGATACAGAAGACAATAAAACAAGCAAAAAATTAATCACCGAATCAGCGGATGCGCTGTTGGCACGGTTGGTTGGAGTCGTTTTGGATGGGAATAAATTGGCGGGTCACTTGATGGACATTGATGACGAGAGTTAGTATGATGTCGGGTTGATCCTGGTACTGGCGCTCGCCGGTTGCGCACCGCATGATCATACCCGTGGCATAGTGTGTTCGTTTTACATCGTCGGTTCGAATGGTTTTGCTGAGTCTCCGGTGCCGCCCTGCGAGTTTACGGATGGCATTTCTCCGTTTTGCTGGGCGGCGCCTCCGACAGAAGAGCCGAAACGAATCGAGCGAACGACGCGGTGCTTTTCGTTAGAACCGGGCGAGACATTATTTAAGTTCTGGCATTCGCTGGCAACCCTAGTGTTCGAGAACGCGTTTGATACGCATGTTCAGGTTGGATCGTACGAGAATTGGCTGGATATCGACGAAATAGTGAGGGGACCGACGGATGAATTCCGGGACAGCGAAAGCGTGGTTCGCGCCAACTCAAAATGGACAATCATTTGCCTAGGCGGATAAATTGAATTTAACGCGAGCGGCTTCAAGCTGTATCTGCAGCATGCGTCTGCCTTTGGCGAAGATCAGTATTATGAGCCTTCAGAAAGCGGCGGCTACTCCTTCGTCAACGAACGGATGGACCAATTATAGGATGAGCGACATGAAGGTTACTCGCAAACCTGCTTTGTTCACAGTCGTGCTTTTTGCGCTGTCCGCCTCCTTAACGATAATTTCCACCGACTGCAGAGCTGACGGCATTTGTACGGCATTTACTCAAGTAAACGCGCCTTCGTTTTACTATCGTCAGGACGGCTTGACCTGGGGGGTCGTGGTACGGGAGTCGCCGGACCAACGCTATGTTGCGCAGATTTTAGCCGGCGATGCTGAGGCAGGCGAGTTGTATATCGGCTTGGACAATAAGTCGGCGAGACGCCATCTTTTTGCCCATCCGATCACTACTGTCGACGACGTTGCAGGCTGCATTTGGATTCCCGGTAAACCGCATGACCTGGTATTTTCAAGCGGCGGCTGTGATTTTGGCGTCGGAATACTCGCAATCTGGCTTGGGCCGCACCGCCGGATGGTATTGCAGCATGCAATTACCGATGCGGGCGAAGGCTTCAATGTCCGTTCCGTCAGCAGCAACGGGACGATCATCGATTACGAACATTTTGGCGAGTACAGTCCAGATCCGAACTACACTCGCGACCATCATCTGAAGGTAAGATTGAAATGGGACAGTTGGGGTCGGTGCGTAGTTGTGAAGTAGCTGCCGCTTTGAGATTAGCTGACGCCGAGTGATCATGACGTATAACGCTTTTATCAATCAATATGTCGACTGTGGAGGGCTCATTTTTCCAATGGCGAGCCTTGTGCCTATGTTCGGACCGCTGAAGTTTATGAGGCCGAATAGTCGCCAAAGCTGGGCTCTGCTCTTGCTCGTCTTTTCGTGGACGCTAATCGCGAACGCTATAGCTTGGCGATTTCCCGCTTGGTCGAATGGCCTTTTGTATCTCACCGTTTTATGTTGGTTTATAGCTGTGCCAGCATATCTCCGGTATTTCGATCTCTATGTTGTTAATGGACCGAACAGTCGGACGCGTACGGCGCTTTGGTGGGCTGCGTATTCGACTCGATTTCTGATAGTTGTCGCATACCTGGTTATTTCATGGTCTTTTGGCAGATACAGTGTATTTGGTTTGAGCAGGCTGACTCGAGTCGAGTATATGGCTGCCCTGGCTGCCACTGGTATAGCCATAGAACTTCTGATTTTCAGGAGTAAGACTCGGCGAAGCTCGACAACCGATAGACACGCGCAAGCTAAGGGCCCGGCATGAAACGGACGATGTTCTCCGGTGACTCACGCTGGGTTGCTGAAAAGAGCCGAATTAGGACTACGTGACGGTGACGGTCTTGAGTTTGTAACTTATAGCGAGATATTCATAACGAATTACAGTCGATGTACGCTGGACACAGTGGACGTCTGGAGAGTAGCTGAAACTTTTGCGCAGGTATGTTCAGCTGCGTGAGCATGTCATCATCTTCATTCCGCCGGCGGGTCTGAGGGTTATGAGGGGTTCGTAAGTCGGCGCNNTGAATTTCTAGGCGCCAAGATTTGCCTATTGTTGCTAGTACTGCTGTGAGCTCGGTGAGGGCGAATTGTTCGCCGATGCAGCGGCGGGCGCCGGCGCCGAAGGGGAAATAGGCGTATTTTGGACGGTCGGCGCTCGGCTGCCGCCAACGGTCTGGGTTGAATTGTTCCGGGCGGTCCCAGTATCGGGGGTCGCGGTGGGTGACACAGGGCGCAACTACGAGAATCGAGCCGGGCTCGTATTCGACTCCGCCGATATTTACACTCTCGATTGCTTCTCTGCTCATCATCCAAGCCGGCGGATAAAGACGAAGAGACTCGGCGATTATATTGGATGTGTACGGCAAATTGGCCTGCAACAGATCGGCGCGACTCACTGAATCGATTTCAGCCTCGAAACGTGCGCGAACGGCCGGATTTTTCGAAAGGGCGAACCAGGTCCACGCGAGGGCCGTTGCGACCGACTCGTGACCGGCCAATAAAAAGGTCATTGCCTGGTCATCACGTTCGACTGCGCAAGACTCGTTAGAGGATATCAGACTTAGGAGATCGTCGCCTGTCGCCGATGGGGTACATGCCTCGACCACATGCTGGAGAGCTCGATTCAGCAAAACTGTGGAGTCGGCCAACGCTGCCGAACGATACGGACAGCTCGACAATTTTCCGTAGATCGCCTGAAGCGAGCCGGCGACTCCTGCGCTGACGGCGGCAGGTTCAGGAGTTTCACTGCTGAATAACGTTCTGCTGACCACCGACAATGTCAATCGTGACATTTCGGAATGTATATCACGGGTTTCGCCATTAGACCATTCATTGACGATTCCGGGAACGACATCGAACATAACCGCTCTATAACTGTCGATTTTTTGTGCGCGAAACGCAGGAGCGACGGCTCTGCGGCTCTGCAAATGCAGGTCGCCGTCGGCAGTCAGCAACCCTTCTCCAAGAAGTCGCCTCAGCCTGCGCAATCCCGGCCCTTTTTTGAATGAACGCTGACGTGCTGCGAGCAGTTCTTCAATCAAGTCGGCGTCTTTTAGCAGAGTAAGTTTTCTGCGGCCGAGGGTGAACTCGGCAACGCTGCCTTCGAGAGCGGCAAGACGCGACAGAAAGCCGACCGGATCGGCGCGAAATTCGGCCAAAGCGGATTTTGATGAGAATTTAACAGGCGCTGCCAAGGTCATAACACGGTTAGTTTGACACAAGCGGCGGCAAAACCCAACGCTCCACCGGTTAGATCACTTCCAGCGCGTTGCGGTCGCCGAGCTTTGGAAATTCAATATGCGGCTCGGTTTGGTACCAGTAGGCGACAGAAGAGATATCGTCCTGCAGCGGCAGATAGCGGTTTTCGCTGCGCCAACCGATCGCCTGCATAGTCACTTTAAGATCCTGCGTAAATCGAATAGGATCAAGTACGTGGAAACGATAGAGCCCGTGCCGACCGCCAACCCGATTTTCGACGTCGCCCAGCGGGTAGCCGAGAAACGGGGCGGAGTAGGTCTGGCCGAAACACCATGCGCCGCCGAAGTAGTCTTCTGTCCCGGTCCCGCAGAGGGAGGGATATTCACCGTCACCGTCGAGGAAGAACTTTATCTCACCCTCCCCCCACCAGTGCTTGTTGTTTTGCTGCCAGGCCATATAGGTTCCAACATAGTGCCCATGCCCGGCGACGCCGTCGAGGATGACGTAGTCATCGCCGTATCGCAACGGATTGGTGCGTCTGAAATGCGCGTGAAAATATGCGGCATCGTCGGGAACTTCCGTTTCCGAAAACGTGATCGCATAGTAAAATCCGGCAACATCGTTCACGTTTCGGTTTTCCACGGTTACCCTGGCATGCTTACGAAAGGGCATGGGAAAGTAGGAATTAAAGCCGCCGCTGGGGTTTACGTTGATGGGAAGCGCGAGAATATTTGCTCGCGTGTTGAATCCGTTGCAGAAGAAGTCACCGAGCGGAGTTTCGACGCTAAGAGAGTCTTCGCCATCCCAGAAAATACGAAGTATCTGGTCACGGTAGCGGCTGGAGTCGAAGGTGAGCCACATGTGCTGGATATACCCGGGGCCGTCGATGTCCATGATGGTAGTGGTCTCACCGGCTGGAAGAGTGATGCAGGGGCGAACCTTCCACTTCGTCCCCAGCTCCCGTGCGCATTCGTTGGCGCCGTTCCATTTTTGACCGATTTTGACGACGTCCGGTTGCGGCGTGTCGGAAACTTCGGCCATCCCACCTCGTCCTTTTTCACCGTAGACATTTTCCGCGGTGATCAGTCTCGTCCGCGCTGCGCTCAGACGATCGAGCATGCCAAGCCCCTGCCCAAATCCATTAAACTGCGACATCGATAATTCTCCAACCTACAAAGTGTCGTAATCGAGAGTTTATCAGGAAAAAGGCAGGAATTGCATACTTGGCTCAGTTGACCGGGCCAACAGGCAGGGTAAAGGCGGATTTGCCGGCGGCAAGCAAGCCTGCGGCTGCCGTGTACCAGGCGACAAACGCCGTTGCAAGACCGAAGTAGCCTGCAAGCTGGTCGGTACTGCCTGCAGTAAATGCGCCTATCGTCAGCAATAGAAATGTGACGAAGAGAAGTGCAAACAGCGCGATCAAGGCGGCATTCGTCTTAAGCGTCGCGAGAAACAGTATACCGGTGAAGATTGTCCAGCCGAGCAAAAAGAAGCCGATCCCATCTCCCGGCGGGATTAGTTTTAGCTGAAGGGTGGTCGCGAAGGCGATCCAAAAGGCTCCGTATGATGTAAACGCGGTAGCGCCGAAGGTGTTTCCGGTTTTGAATTCCCACATTCCGGCAAGGAGCTGCGCAAGGCCGCCGTAGAAAAAGGCCAGGCCGATGACGATTTGCGGCCCGTCATAAAGTTTGGCATTTGCTGCACTCAGTACGAAGGTGGTCAGGGCAAAGGCCGCGAGGCCAAGAGGTGCAGGGTTAGCTATGGTTGCAACAGCAACGTTTCGTTCGACATCAGAGTCCGGCATAGTCATATCACCTTTCGAGCGACAATGTTCGATTTGGTCGGCCCAGGCCGCTTGAAACGGTGGTCCTTTCGGCGCGATGGAGCGTAGTTCTATGCGGACCGGCAGATCTCCTTCATTTTAGTGAAGGGCATGCATGATTAATACGAGAACCTGAGCGGCGGCGATTGTGGCGATCATTGAAATGGGATAGACACTGGCGAAGCCCAAAGCGGGAGCCGGCGACGGAGCGAGTTCGCTGACAGCAGCGAGGGCGGGCGGGTTGAACATGGTCGCACTCAACGCACCGGATGCGATGAGAAGATTCCACTTCATAACTTTGAAAGTCAGAGTGAACGATGTTGCGACCGCGACCAGACTGATGATAGCGCCCGCCAGAATCACAGTCGGGCCGACATGCTGGAGCACCTGGAAAAACGCGGAGCCCGCTTTGGCGCCGGTCCCTGCCAGGAAGAGGATGAGGCCTAGGTCGCGAGCGAGAAAGCGCGCGGCAGCCGGAACGTAGGCGGAGATCGGGCCAATGCGACCCAGTTTAGCGAGAACTAGCGCCACCGTGAACGGCCCTCCAGCCATACCAAGTGTGACCACCAATCCGCCTGGCAAGGACAGTGGGAGCTTGCCGAGAAGGATGCCGGCGGCAATTCCGGCGACGAAGGGCAGTAGCGATGTCTCATCGAGGCGCCGCTCTTCACGTCCAATTTTGCTGGCAAGAGCTTCGACGCTGTCCGCTGTTCCAACCGCGCGGACGACATCACCTGGTTCGAGAATGAAACCTGGCGACGGCAGAAATTCCGTGTTGTCCCGCCTGATCCGCGTGACGACGACATGGAACTCTTCCCAGGAATGGATCGTGTCGAACCGTTTGCCGAATACATCCTTACGTGAGACCACGAGGTCTTTGTAGGTAATATCCGATTGCGGCGCCTTCATAATACTCAGAGCTTCGTCGACAAGGTCGCCGACCGGACGGAGTTTGGAAAGCTCCTCTTTCGTCCCAACAGCCAATAGGATATCGTCAAGCTGGATCTGGGTGTCTGGAAGTACCGGAGTCACCACTCCATCACGCTGCAACCTGGAAATATTGGCATTCGTAAAGTGCAGGTCTTTGAGGTCTCCGACTGTTTTGTGGACGTAGTACGGGTTGGTTATTCGCAGGGTTTGGCGGTGTATCTTCTGATTCGAATTCGCATTCGCGTCATCGTCCTTTGCCTGCCTCATTGCTTTGTCCGCTGACGTTCTGGTCAAAATCGGCAAAAGTTGTACGAGCAAGACAACGAAGAAGGCAGCAAAGGGATAAGCGAGGCCGAATCCTACAGACACGATTTTATCTTCCATGCCGACTCGGCGTGCAGTATCTATTTCGCCGGCGAGGGCCGGCGTGCAGTTCAATGCGCCGGTAAAGAGGCCGAGGCCGAGTTCGCTGCGGTAGTGGAAGATTTTGGTGACTAACACCGCAGCGAGGGCGGCCATACAGGCGGTGGCAACTCCGACGATTACGAACTGTATACCGCGCTTTTTGAAGAGCTCGAAGAACCTCGGGCCTGCCTGGAGTCCGATCGCGAAGGCGAAGAGCAGAAGACCTACGTTGGAGACAGCTGCGATGGTCATTGCAGAGGGCTGACGGGGGTTCGAAACCATGATTGGAAAAAAATGGCCGAACATAATGCCGACGAAGAGAACGCCGGAAGGACCAAGCGACAGGCCCTTGAGTTTCAGCGAGCCGATCCACATGCCAATCGCTACAATCGCGAAGACGAAGAATAAAGGATTGTGAATGACATTGTGATTAAAGAAACCGAGCAATTCAGCACCTCTCAAACGACGCAAAGGGAAGCAAGATATTTATATAAAGATTGTACCAATGCCGTACGGAGGTCCTATCCGCGGAATGGCGGATGTTTCGACCTCGGCTGTCAATGAATCTTCATGTGAAGCATTAAAACGTCCGAATGATCTAATTTTTTGGTCGTTTGCCCTAAAGACAATCAAAAATTGGCCTATAATTACATGAGTCGGATTGTGCTTGATGCAAATGACTTCTGCAGTTATGGATGAGACTCCTTTCGTGTATGCCGCATGTTTTCGGCCTGAGTTATCTGAGACAAGGAATCAATTATGAGTGCACGCTCGCTAGCTATCTCCAAGGTCCTTTTTCTAACCGCGCTACTTACACTTCCCACCGCATTTGCCTTCGCTCAAAACCAAGCAGCCGCGCAAGTCGATGACGGCGCCATGCTGTCGGCCCTTCGATTTGATCTCTCTGCGCTCGCCGATAAAGCAGCAGCGCAAGCCGACGCTATCGATACCACGGCTCAAAATGAGACCGATATCAATGCGCCTCAGGGAGTCGGAGCCTACCAATCGGCCGCTGAAGCTAATCTCCCGAACTATATCGAACTGACAAAAGCTGCGGGAAGCGAATTGGACGCCAAAGAGTACCGAGCTGCGGCCAACGATTTTGAGCAGGCCGCCACCCTTTTTCCGGGCAGAACAGCGGCGCAGCTTCGTGCGGCAATTGCGCTGGCTTTAGCGGGGGATGAAGACAAGGCCACTGCAATCGCGCAGAAGCTGGAAGTTCTCGGCGATCCTGCCACGTGTCAGACTGCGGGCAATCTGCTGGATGCGATAGCATCGGCGAAGGATTCCACGGTGCCTCCCCAGACAGTTGAAGTTCAGCCAACTCCGGCACCGGCACCCGATGTCCCGGCTCCCATGGTGGCCGCACCCGAACCGGCGCCTGCGCACAACACGGATGGTCCGTCCACTGTAGACACGCTCGGCTGGATTGTCGACAAGTTGAATACACTGCCGAATTCATTCATCTCGTCCGAATACGGACCGAGCGGCGCTGCTCATAAGGACGATTTCAACTATGGCTTCGTGCAGACGCGAATGGTGGTCAATCATAAGAATATCTGGAGACTGCCCGATGGCGCACCGGTACTAACCGATCTCTCGGCGGATGTCGATGTTAACGATATCACCGCGGTCAAAGTCGAGCCGATCGAATATGGCAACATGGCGGGCTCATCCGCAATCACTATCGAAACCGGTGGTGACGATATCTCAGTACACAAGGTAGTGAAAGATGTCGGTGATCCTTGGAACCCGCGGACTAATCTAGACACCACGGAGAATACGAGCTCCTACGAGCTGCTGGTGGTTTCCGACGACGATATCGCACAGAGGGTGGTCAAAGCACTGCAGCATATTATCGACAACAATGCCGCTTCACCACACCACGAGATGTTCTAAGCTAATTGTCTTGCGACTAATAAAGCGCCGGAGCGAGCCATTGCCTGCTCCGGTTTTTTTACATCAGGAGTACTAATGGCGCGGGTTACCACCTCAATGGAGGCAGTCTTTGCTCTTTATCGAAGAGAGCAACAAATCGGTTGTAACGATCGGCGACGAATGCTTTCAATTGGGTAACGTGCCGCCTTCGCCACTCTAGAGCCGAACTAATTTTCGTAGCGAACCTGTGGGACCTGAGGGCGAGAGTTCCCTCCAGCCGCAGCCTCCGGCTTTCCAGCCCAATATAGCCATGAACTATTTTACAAATTTTATCTGAGTCATAACTCGCTAGATCGATACGCGGCAACAATGCATACTCTTTAGCGAGCGCTCGCAATGGCGGCTCTCCGACACATGGATCTTCCCGCCAATCCAGCAGCCTCTGATAGAGTACCTTCACCTCGCCTGGAACATCGGGCTTCTCGATCAGGTCCAGCAAAGTACTCTTGTAGTGTTTCAACGACGGATCATGAAACGACTGTAACTGTCGGTCGAGCGCTGATTCCCGCTCTACCTCCGGAAGTCCGCAGAACTTAAGCAGGCGTGAGAGCGGTTCGTGATAGTCGGGAAAATAGTCTTCGTAATAGGTGAAGATACGGTCGTGGATGGTCGTGGTTTCGATGGCGGACGCCGTATAGGTCCGCCAGTTGATCAATCCCTGATTCGCTCCCAGACAATCTGCGATATCACCGTAACCTGCTACATAGTGCTTGTAGGAAAAGGCAACATCCAACGGGTTTCGGACGCAGATTACCACCTTAAGATTTGGAATTATGCGCTGCCAAAACGGTAAAGTCAAACTTGATCGAGGGTCTTTCCATCCCCAGTCCTTGGAGTTTGAAGACAGTTTTTGAACGGCAAGGATGGCTTCCGAAACGATTGGCTCCAACGACTCGTCAAATTGCCAATTGGTCGGTAGGACAGGTGGAACAAGTTCGTTGCCGCCGTAATGCCGGAGTATTTTCTCGTCGATGGAATAAAAGGCTCGATTTTCCCAATATCCGGTCGGATTATAGAAGTCCGGCTGATTGGTCATGTCTGCACGGCTGCCGATGTTCAATCCGCAGAGAGCGAGCATTCGAGTTATCATGGACGATCCACATCGTCCGCTGCCAACAATTACGACCGGCATAAGAATCCTGCTTAATCAAAGGTCGAAGACATAGAGTGACCAACCTTGGTCTTGAGTCTCAGTCGCTGAGTAGACAGATATGCGAAGCGGCTCGGCAATTGCGGAGTAGTTTTGGAGCTCGCCCGCTATCCGGGCTGACTACATGATACCATAGCTTTTAATAGCCCCGCCTCGGTCGCAAGGCCAGGTTCTTTTGGGTATGCTTGATGAGTGAAGCACGCGAGTTCGGCGGACCAGTCACTATCACCTTCAGGCCAATTAAAGGTTTGGATGCGTCTCGGAGTGCAGTCCTTCGGCGGAGGTATGGCAACTTTGGCGTTGATACGCCGGGCAATTGTTGACGATCACCGCTGGATTTCTCCGGAAGATTTCGCCCGCTATTGGGCCCTGGTTTTGATGGTTCCGGGGATCAACCTTCTAGGTTTGATCATCCTGGTAGGAAACAAGATCGGCGGAGCGAAGGGGGTCTGTTTGGCGCTGTTCGGCCTCCTCTTTCCCAGTGTCACAATAACGATTCTCCTCACTGCTGCCTATGCGAAGGTAGAACACGCCCACCTGATTGTTTCGGCGCTCAGCGGGGTCATTCCCGCGACGGTGGGAATCGGCATATTCACGGGAGGTCAGATCGCTTGGCCGGTTTTGAAGGACAGCTGGAAGCGCGGCTTGTCACCTGCAATTGTCGCTGGTTCTCTATTCATCGGCAGCGGAATCGCGGAAGGCTTCTCTCACCACTTACCGGTCGTGGTCATTTTGCTTTCTTGCGCAGTGCTTGGCGCATTAAGCCGCCTTCCATTGATCAGCCAGCGAGCAGATGTCAATTAATGCACTACTTGCTTTACTTTTGGCTCTTTCTGAAAGCTTCGTTAGTGTCGACAGGAGGAAGCGGCAACCTGCCGAGCCTGCACGACGATCTTGTGCCGCGACATTGGGCAACGAATCGGGAGTTCGCTGAGTCGCTTACGATTGGGCAAATTTCACCTGGACCAACTGGGCTATGGGTAATTAGCCTGGGCTATCTGACTGCGGGGGTTCCGGGAAGCCTGCTGGCCCTGATCGCAATATCGATTCCGCCGCTGCTTGCTATTGTGGTCCAGCGCATTTACCGCCGGATTGAAAGCCATCCGTCCGCCGAGGGTTTTATCCAGGGACTTGCGCTTTCGGTCTGCGGAATATTTATCGTTATACTTACCTTGCTGCTTCGCAGCACCGGGCTCAACGTAAAATCAGTCGCAATTGCGGCAACAGCGTTCGCTCTCGCGGCAACCAAACGGATTCCCATCCCGGCGATTTTGACCGCAGCCGCAATCGCCGGAATATTTCTCTAGCTCTGTGCGGATCTACGCTGCTGCAGGATCGCTTTCCATTTGGCAATCTGGTCGGAAGTTAAGATCGGCTTGATCTGCTGCGCTTCCTGACGTCGAAGTTCCTTGNNGCCTTCTTCTGCTCGTCAGTCAGTGTCGAGTCGTTGAAGATCTGCATAGCTTTAGATCTGGTGGCAGCAAGAATAGGCTTAATCTGGGCAACTTGTTCCGGGGTGAGGTCGAGCGCCGCTGTTAGCTTCTCGAGAACTTTCTCTCCGCGACCGGCGCCGCGCTGCTGGACTCCAGGGGTGGTTTGCGAGGCGTTCTGCGCCAGGCAGAGTACAGGAGCTGAAACGAGAAAAAGGCAGCTTAACGCAATAGCTGTCAGTGATACTTTGCTCATGCTTTTGATCCTCCTTGGATCGCTGTTCGTACTTTTCGTGTTGTCAATGCCGATAAAATACCGACATGATATGCTGCACGAGTTTCTGACGTGAGCAGATTACAATTGTTCAGCCGTCCATTAAAACCTCAGACTATTACTCGTTGGTCATTCCGCCCACGCGACCTGCAGGCGCATGGTGCAGAAGATAACTCGTCAGTTCGGGGCGCAATTCGGAAAGCAGTCCTTTTGCTCGTCTATCATCCAGCCAGTTAAATACTGCGAGCGCTTCATCTGCAGTCATTAACTTCACGGCCTCTGCTATAACTTCCACCGGTTTATTTTGCAGGGCTGCAGTCAATGCAATATGTCCTCCGTCGCTCAATGGCTTACGCAAAGCGGCGCAGAGGCAGTCATATAGGTTTGTCTTTCGTGTAAGGGACATAGTAAACGTTCTCCCTTGCTAGAGACG
>PLAD01000235.1 GCA_003134215.1 Armatimonadota bacterium | reverse complement strand
CGATCTCTTTTTTAGTTACGACAGCCGATATCACTGCCGCTGATTCGGCGCCGGCATCGATCACTAAACGAATATTAGCCGCGTTTATTCCGCCGATAGCGACCACCGGTATTTCGGGAAAGCGGCTCTTAATTTCTTTGATACGCTCGGGAGTTACCGGTTCGCCGGCATCGCCCTTTGTCGTCGAACCGAATATGGCCCCAATTCCAAATTAAGATGCGTACGGCGCAGCAGCCGAGGCCTCTTCAACCGTTCCCGTGGACACGCCGACAAGTTTGTCCGGTCCCAGCAGCTTGCGCACGTCCGCGGGACTCATATCGTCGGGTCCAAGATGGACACCGTCGGCATCGGATGCCAGAGCGATATCGACCCGGTCGTTCACGATAAAAAGCTTTTCAGATCGATGAACAATATCGCTGAGTTGCCTGGCTTGCTCGACTAGTGCGGGAGTCGACAGTGTCTTGTCTCTCAGCTGAAAGATTTGTGCACCGCCTGCCAGCGCTTTGAGAGCAACTTCTTCGTTGCTCCGTCCTGCCTGAAGGACTGGATCAGTAATGACATACAGACCTTTGAACTTTTTTAGTCTCGCCTGGTGAAGCAGACTCGTGTCGCTTGGTTTGGCGGCGATCGCATCTGCGGCATTCGGATAACCGCGCCCTTGACCGCAAATCGTCGGGTGCATCAGCGATTCGGACACCAGATTTTTGGCGCTGACAGCCGCCTCATTCAGCGGCAGGCCCTGGGCCAGACGGGCGGCAATTGCCGACGACAGCAGGCAGCCGGTTCCGTGGGTGTGTGTTGTCCGCACTCTGTGCCCGGCAAGGCGAATTGGCTCTTTGCCGCGCTGGATGAGCAAATCCGACGGATCTCCCGGCAAATGTCCACCTTTCACAAGAACGGCCTGGGCGCCCATCGAAAGAAGCTGTCTTCCCGCATTAGTCATTCCCGCCTCATCCTTGATCGGCAGGCCCGTCAGCATCTCCGCTTCCGAAATGTTCGGTGTGATCAATGCGCAGTGCTTGATTAGTGACGTTATCAGCAGGTATCTTCCCGATGCATCGAGCAGCGGGACGCCGCCGGTAGAGGCCAGCACCGGGTCGAGGACCACGTTCGAAGGCCGCCTCTTCTCGAATATCTCAACAATGGCTTCCACCTGCTTCGCGCCGCCGAGCATGCCGATCTTGATCGCATCCGGCCTGGCGTCGTCTAAAAGCCTGTTGATCTGCGCCGCCAGAATGTCCGGTTCTACAGGATAGACGCCGAACACGCCGAGGCTGTTCTGCGCAGTAATTGCGGTGATCGCCGAAAGCACACATACACCCAGCGCCGTCAGTGTCCGAATGTCTGCCTGTACCCCGGCGCCGCCGCCGGGGTCCGATCCGGCAATCGTCAGGACGCACAAGCTCACAACTGTTCCTCGAAGCGCAATGGACTGAAAACATCTGGAATTACTGCACCCTTGAGCAGCGAATCTGCCACAAGAATACCGGTGTACGGCGCCATCAATATTCCGTTCCGCCCATGCCCGGCGGCGATGGTGACGTTATCCCGACCGGGCAAGAAGCCGATGAGCGGAAGCCTGTCTTTGCTGACCGGGCGAAGGCCGGCCCAGGAACTGTGAATAGGAAATTTGCGCAAGGCAGGAACGAGGGATGTCGCGGAAGCGTAAAGTCCGTCGACGCCCGATTCCGTGGTCGATGAATCGAAGCCGACCTGCTCTTCCGTCGCGCCGATCAGCACTCGTCCATCGTGTCTCGGGACCAGATAGCCATGCTTGCTGAAGATTGTGTGCTGAAAGAGCGGTGAGGGAAGCGGCCCGATCGAGACGATCTGGCCGCGGACGGGATGTACCGGAAGTTCGTAGTCGAGCTGTTGCAGCAGGGTGCGGCTCCAGGCTCCTCCTGCGACTACATAGTGAGGGGCGTCGAATGTCCGACCGGTCGTACGAACTCCCGTCACATCGCCGTCCTTCACCGCAAATCCGATCACCGTGTCATGCATTAGGATCGTTACACCAAGTCGGTCGCAGGCCGCCCGCAAAGCCGTTAGCACAAGTTGAGGTTCGACATAGGGCTCAAATGCACTCCGAATAGCGCACTGTGCATTGGGTGCGAGGTTTGGTTCGCACTTGTGAAGCTCCGTCTGATCGAGCAGGACAACCGGCAGACCGCAGTGCTGCTGCCAGTTGTAAGTGCGTACCAGTTCGTCCTCTTCCGTCTGGTTGAATCCGACTCTTAATATTCCCGGCCCGTTGAGCTTCAGAGGGACGTTCGATGCAGATTTTATATCGTCGACGAACGCCGGCCAGTAGCGAAGCGCTTTAATGGCGAATGGGACGAACTCCGATTGCTCCTGAGCCTCGCCGAGCGGCGCCAGCATCCCGGCGGCCGCATACGATGCCTGGCCCCTTTCGTTCGCATCGACCACCGTCACCGCCTGTCCCTTTTGGGCTAGCTTGAGGGCGATCGACAGACCGATAATTCCACCGCCGACGACGACAATGTCCGATGAACTCATAGACTAACCGCCGGCCATCATTTGAACGATCTCCAGTCGATCACCGTCGGCAAGCTCTTGCTTGCCGTATTCCTCGCGGGGGACGATCTCTCCGTTGTATTCAACGACCACCATTCTCTCGTGGATATTGATCGACTGCAGAAGGGCTGCAATCGTGGCCTCGTCCGTTTCCCGCAGTTCACCATTGATTGTGAGTTTCTTCATCTCGAAATCCAGGCTAATTCCAATGCCGATCGATACTGCGCAGCGGCCGCCGCCGGGTTCTTCGACCGCATGATCGGAGAAAGCACCGCAACCCCCGATGCACCGGCTGCGATACAGCTTCCGATGTTTTGCGGGGTAATGCCGCCGATCGCCAGCACAGGTATGGAAACAGATTTGCAGACCTGACTGAGAAAATCGAGACCCTCCGGGTCTTTGTCCGAATGGCTCAGCGATTCGAAGATGGTGCCGGCCACCAGATAGTCCGCTCCTGACTCCTCTGCTTCTCGCGCCGATTCGACCGAGTGCACCGACTTTCCAATCAGCGCCTTTGCGCCGACCGCTTTTCGCGCTGCAGCCGGAGTGATCGAATTATCCGGCAAATGGATATTCGTGACGCGCAGCTTGAGCGCCACCTCCCACATCGTGTTGACCACCAGCGGCACTGCTTCTTGGACGACCGCCCGCAGCGAAGAATAGGTTCGGTCATAGCCAGATTTCAGCGCTGTTTTCTGACGCCACTGTACGATGGTCACGCCGCCCGTGACGGCTTCGCTGACAATTGAGGCAAGGTTGTTGCTTGGTTCCGTCACCAGCATCAGCCAGGGCACATGCAGCTTTTGTGCAGAACTAAATAGCATCTTGGGACTCATTCAGCAGAAAATTCATCTGATTGTTCCTTCGAGCGGACTGCTCGCGCTCGCATAGGGGAGGACCGGCATTCTACCGGCGTGGTACGCCGATCGCCCGGCTTCGATCGCTAGCTTCATCGCCGATGCCATCAATGCCGGGTCGCTGGCCCGAGCAATGGCCGTATTGATCAGGCAGCAGTCTGCCCCAAGTTCCATGGCGAACGCCGCTTCGGAAGGCGCCCCGATCCCGGCATCGCCGACCACCGGGACGGAAGCCTGCTCGATAATGATCCGCACCTGCTCTCGGGTCTTCATCCCTTGTCCGCTGCCGATCGGCGATGCCAGCGGCATCACCACATGCGTTCCGATCTCCTGCAGTCGCAGTGCCAGCGCGGGGTCTGCATTGATATACGGCAAGACGATAAAGCCCTCGTCAACAAGAATGCGGCACGCCTCGAATGTCCCGATCGGATCAGGCAGCAGGTACTTGGGGTCGGGAATCACCTCGACCTTGATCCAATCGGATAGCCCCATCGCCCGTGCAAGGCGAGCGGTCCGTACGGCTTCATCGGAAGTCCGAGCTCCCGCGGTATTGGGCAGAATATGATACTTATTCCAATCGATCTCATCCAGAATGCTTCGTTTCGGCGCGTCGAGGTCGACGCGTCTCAAAGCGACTGTTACTATTTCACAGCCGGACGATTCCAGCGCCGCATTCATCTCGTCGGCATTGCGATACTTGCCGGTGCCGAGCATCAACCTCGATTTGAACGTCTTGCCGCCGATCGTCAGCAAGTCTTGCGTCGCGTTACGTTCCGTTGCCGCGGCCTGTGTCGACGACACAGGTGCATCTACTACAACCATTGTAATGTCCTTTTTTGTCCGGTTTTAGAGATAAATCTCGCTGCCGGCCTCGCGAAATTCACGCGCCTTTTCGGTCATTCCTTCGGCGTTCTTTGCCAACTCCAGCTTGTTCGCATAGTCGCGGACATCCTGGGTGATCTTCATGGAGCAGAAGTGCGGGCCGCACATCGAGCAGAAGTGAGCCACTTTCGCCCCTTCCTGCGGCAGAGTTTCGTCATGGAACTCCCGCGCTGTCTGCGGGTCGAGCGCCAGGTTGAATTGGTCTTCCCAGCGGAATTCGAATCGCGCCTTTGAGAGGGCATCGTCCCACGCCTGAGCGCCCGGATGGCCCTTGGCAAGGTCCGCAGCATGAGCAGCGATCTTATAGGCGATCACGCCGTCTTTAACGTCTTTCTTATTCGGCAGGCCGAGGTGCTCCTTCGGCGTGACATAGCAGAGCATCGCGGTGCCGT
>PLAD01000307.1 GCA_003134215.1 Armatimonadota bacterium | reverse complement strand
TGGCGATACGAGGGATGTAATATCGGTCCTGAGCGGCGCCCATCCGTCGAATTGCGAGCCTGCAACTTTACCGTCGACTAATATTGCCGGTGCGTACTTCGCACCTTCGGCGATCAGAAATACACGTCGGCCGGTCCAATCAGCGGGTACTACAATATTTCGCCGATACCAGACATAACGCGGATGCCAGTCCGGAGTCACCCACTGTTGGTTTGGTACAGATACTGCGCTCCACGATGTTGCGTCGCTTCCAAAAGGATCGCGCCCCACAGCAGTCTCCCACCCCGTTCCATCCAGTAGGATACTCTGGCGAGGCCCGTCTGATACGGGCACATTTTTAACGCCGGCATTTGCGGCAAATGCGAAAACAACCGACGCCGTTAACAAGAGAGCGGCTAATCTATCTTTAAGTTTCATCACATTAGATAGACAAAATCGCGATAAATACAAAAAATAATCATAATTTATGCATACTGTTTCCAGCCAACTTCAATCACCTTTGACGACCGCCCAGCTGTCGTCTTTAACCGTAGCTTAACCGTCATGTATAAATCAACCTCCATTGTCTCATTTTTCGCGTTCGCCGCAGTTACCTTCGCGCTTACTGTTCCACATGCCGTCCTTGCGGACGGCGAGCTGACGCCGACGACGGCGCCGATTGCATCGACACATCCGCTGTACCTCGATACGACGAAACCGATCGACACCCGTGTCGCCGATTTAATATCGCGACTCACATTGGACGAGAAGGCTAACCTCCTTGACCATGTCGGGGACTACGATCCGGCGTTCGGTATCCAGCCGGATCGATGGAATCAGTGCCTGCACGGAGTGTGGTGGGATCGGCCTACGACCAATTTTCCGACGTCTATTGCTGTGTCGGCGACCTGGAACGCGCCCCTTGCAAAGGACGAAGCGAGTGCGATTTCCGATGAGGCGCGGGCGATTTATAATGGGTGGCATCTCGACCCCAACGCTGCCGGCGAGCACAAGGGTCTCATCTATCGCGCTCCAGTCATCAATGTCAGCAGGAATCCTTATTGGGGCCGAATCAACGAATGCTATGGCGAAGACCCTTATCTCGACGGCAGGATGGGCGTCGCGTATGTCGAAGGCTTGCAGGGCGACGATCCCCGTTATCTGAAGGTCGCGGCGACACTGAAGCACTACGCGGTCAACAATGTTGAAGACCACCGAACCACACTTTCGGCAACCGTTTCGGAGCGTATGCTGCATGAGTACTGGCTTCCACACTTTCGCGACTGCATTGTCGAAGGCCAGGCGCAGTCGATTATGGCGTCGTACAATGCGATTAACGGAGTTCACAACGCAGTAAATAAGCTGCTGCTAACGGATATCTTGAAAGATGACTGGGGCTTCCAGGGATTTGTCGTCTCCGATCTCGGCGGAGTCGCAAACATGATCAACGATCCAGTTCATCCGATTACGCCGGAGCAGGCGGTGGCGGATTCTGTCAACGCCGGATGCGACTTCTCGGACCGGGAGTTTGCCCAGTATATTCCCGCAGCAGTTAAAGACGGTCTCATCCCGGAAAGCCGGCTTGATGATGCATTGACTCGGGTTCTGCGAGTACGTTTTCGCCTCGGTGACTTTGATCCGTTTGAAGATGTCCCCTACAGCAACATTCCAACCAGCGTCATCGGCTCCGCCGCACACCGTCAGCTTGCATTGAAAGTCGCGCAGCAGGCGGTTGTTCTCCTGACAAATCCGACGAAGCTTCTGCCGCTCGACCCGCAGAAGGTAAAGACGATTGCTGTCATCGGTCAGCATGCGACCGACTTTCAGCCGGGCAGCTACTTTGGTTCTTGCACGAACCCCGTCACCCCGCTGCAGGGCATTCAGAATGACGTCGTTTCGGGGACGAATGTTGTCTATGTTCAGGGAGACCTGATCACCAAACCGAAGGCGGGCTCCCCTCCCGACGATCCGGACGCCGATATTGCCGATGCAGTCAACGCCGCGAAGTCGGCCGATGCAGCAATAGTATTCGTCGGTACGACCTTGCCAATCGAAGGTGAAGCGCACGATCGAAAATCGCTGGAGCTGCCGCCGGGCCAGGAGGCTCTAGCCGAAGCGGTAATCAATGCTAATCCGAATACGATAGTGGTGGAGATGAATGCCGGACCTCTGGCTGTTCCACTGATTGCACAAAAGGCCGGAGCACTTTTGGAGGGCTGGTGGGACGGTGAAGAGGGCGGCGATGCGATTGCCGATGTCATCTTCGGAAAAGTAAATCCTGGCGGAAAGATGCCGCTGACTGTCTATGCTTCTGACAGCCAGGTACCGCCTCAGGATGAGTACGATATCTCTAAAGGCTTTACCTACATGTACCTCAAGCAAAAACCGCTCTTTGCCTTCGGGCACGGCCTCAGCTACACAAGCTTTGCCTACAGCGGCCTCAAACTGTCCTCACGTTCGATTTCCGGCGCTGGATCTACTCTCGTCTCGGTGAACATTAAAAATGTCGGCGCGCGAGAAGGCGACGAAGTGGTCCAGCTCTATACGCATCTCAACGGAGGCGAGCTTCCTCAGCCGATTGAAAAGCTCGCCGGATTCCAAAGGATCACGCTGCTGCCCAACCAGACTAAAACAGTGCAGTTCAACCTGCCGGCGCAGCGGCTTTCGTACTACAGCGAAGCTGTCCACAAGTTTGTCGTTCCGCCGACCACAGCCGATGTCCTTGTCGGGTCCGCATCCGACGATATCCGGCAGCACGCCAAATTGACCATCACATCCGCTGGAGAGTGGGCGCCTTAGCGCCCACTCCATCTCAGTTGACTGAGATATCCTGAGGCGGGGAGATCGACTCCTTTTCTGGATTGTAGTACGGATAGACCTTACTGAGCGGGGTCTTCGCTTTGATCGGATACTTCGCGTGCAGCGCATAGTGCAGAGTCACTGTCGCATTGCCGTCCAGCTTCAAGAGATAGATAATAATCTGGCGCTCCGCAACTGTGTATTTCGAAATGGTTCCGTCCGCCTCCTTTGCTTCGAGCTGACTTGAATCGACTGTAAACCCCGGCGGTACACCGACATCGATGAGCGGCATTTCAGCGCGATCGTCGGTCTGGTTATGGATCGTAACCGTGACATTCGCTGTATCGGTGGTCAGGAGTTGTGTTTTATCGTAGTCGACGCTGATTGTCAGCGGCGCTACGAGCACAGGTGTCAGCACCACAGTTGACCACGGAACAAAGCTTCGTCCGACGATCTGGTAAAGCGGTGAACCGTCGCCGACATATGTCAACCGTATGTCGTTGGCGCCCGGCTGAATAAGGTCGCCGACAGATACCTGGCGCATCACATCACTGTTGTCGGATGTAATGGTGAACGCGGCAAGCTGTTTGCCATTGGCGGTAATCGACAATCGGCCTCCATTTCCACCGACCGAATGCTCCCCGGCATAGAGCAGCGCCTTCAATGACCAGACCGTCCCCTGCGTCGTCCCCCAGCAGCCGAAGCTGTTTTTTGCCTGGACGAGGTGGGTCAGGACACGGCCGGTGAACGCTCCCAAACGACCGTAGCGCGCAAGTCCGTACGCGGCCAGTCCTGTCGTTTCAAGGTCAGCGCCGTCGTCCACAGCGCCGGTGAATGTCTGCGTGTCGGAAGTCCAGTAAGCAGTTTTCCCGTCGTCCTTAGCGGTTGCCGCCAGAGTCTCGGCCGCCGCTTCTGCAGCCGCACTGTTCGGCGCGGCGGAGTCGAGAAAGTTCAAGATCACCGCCTCTGTGTACGGGTCTTTTGATTCCGAAGCGTGGATTTTCACATAGTCGAGCGCCCTATCGATCTGCGCTCCTTTGTAACCGGCTTCAGAAAGCGCCCAGGCGACATAGGCAGTGGTACGCAGCGCTCCAGTTTGACGGTTGATGATTCCCTCGGCAATTCCCTGGTTCGTTTCAAGCCAGCTGCCGTCAGCATGCTGCTGTCGTGCCAGCCAGTCCGATGTCCGTGAGATCAACGCCGGGTCTACATCGTGTACGCGGCTCATGTCTGTAAACTCCAGCAGGCCGTACGCTGTGAGGATCTGGTTCGCCGGTTCATCGCCAAACCATGAGAAGCCGCCGTCATGACACTCGAACGTGACCAGACGCTGGTAGCCGATATTGATATACTGCTCCGCTGCCATCTGCATCTCCGGATTGATCTTCCGTGTCTGCTTCAGGTAATCGAGGACCAGCACATCGGGATAAGTTGACGAACTGGTCTGTTCGAAGCATCCGCTCGGCATCCGTAGGAGGCCGTCGAGACCATCGACTACCTGACTGAACGCTCCCGGGTAGACTTTCACCCAGATCGAGCTTGCACCGGCAATCGCATTATCCGGCAATGAAATTGTCTTGTCGTCCGTACCTTCGATCTGATCGTTGACTACTGTATCGACTTCTTTGCCGTCCGGTACCACTTCGATCGGCTTGCGCATAGCATCGCTCATTGCCTCCCCGCGCGCGGTCACAGTCAGCTCGTGTTTGCCGATCCCGATAATCGAAAGAGGGAAGCTGACCGACTCGACATCTCCTGCGCCGACATGGATAGTTCGTGTCGCCGGCCCCGACAGGGCAAACCAGGATTCCGCGTTCAGGGTCACCGCGACATTCTGCGCTTTCGGAAGATAGTTGTAGACTACGACCGGCAGGTCGACATGATCGTGCTGTGTCATGGTCAGCGGCAGGTCCATATCGACAAAAAAGTCCTGAAAAACCTTGATCGGGGCATCGGCGCTGCCGAGCAACCCGCTCTCGGTATTCGCCATAATCGATGCCCGCCAGGTGGTGATCGAATCCGCAAGGGGAACCGTCACCTGAGCATGCCCGGCGCCGTCGGTAATGATCGACGGATTCCAGTACATCGTCTCAGGGAAGTACTGCCGAAGCCGCGGAGCAGCTTGCGCAGCCCCAGACACGTCTGAGATTGGAGAGGCCGAATAGGTCGCTGCCTTGTCTCGCAGCATATTTTGGGGCAACTCAGGAGCAGCCATCGCTACCTCGTCTTCTACATCGGCATTCAACTCTCCTTTCTGAATCGCGAATGCATGACCCATACCACCAAAGGCACCCAAACGAATGAACCGCGGCTGAAAATCGTAGCCCTGACCAGTCTTTGTCACGATGTTTCCGCTGTATGGCACGGCCTTTATCGTTCCATCTGACTCTGTCGCCATGTACGCTCTGAAGCCGATTATATCGTCGGCGGTACCCCAGACACCGTCAATGCCAGAACTGCTCATAGCAAATCCGGAATTCTCGTAAATCGATTGCCCGTACGTATCGACATGATAGTAGCGGCCCCAATGGTCTTTCAACGCGGCATCGGGAAGGTAACCGTCCTTTACCAGCGTAAACAGGGAATCCTGGACCGTAAGCTGTTTGCCCTGTTCCTTCGCATATTTGTCGATTGCATCGCAGATCTCACCGTACGAGGTGGACATCTCGACAGATACAGTCTTTTCAATAAACGAAGTGTACCGAGCATCGAATGTGCTGGTGTCGTACCCGGAGTCGCTGCCGGCCGGGGCGTCCGCCAGCAGCATCGCCGCACCGGCCTGCCGCGCGGCCTGCAGACCTGGCTCTGTCGGTCCAGGATTCAAGATCAACCCTTCCGGGGTCAGTCCGTGAATCTCGTATTTCGGCTCCATTAGCTCTTTTTCGAGCGTGAAATAGATCTTCTCCAGTCCCGGCTGGAGCTCCGAAAGCGCAAAGACGCTTTCGTCGACTATCGCCACACCCAGCGCAGCCACTACTCCCGAACCGGATTTGTCGCGGACATTGAAGTCTACGACGGCGTCTTCGCCCGGTCGGAATGTCTGCTTGTTCGCACTCATCGTCACTGTGAGGCTGTCTGCGGGTGAGACGACTACCAGTCGCGTATCGCGGATAATGTCTTCGTTCGCCAGGATCTTGTACGCGTGCAGCTCGATTGTCCCGGTCATGTCCGGCGTGATCCGCAGCGGAAGCCCGGCGTTCCCATCGACCATCGGGGCAGACTGGGTCAAAATCGTCTGGCCGTCGCGGATCACATCGATATAGAGAGTGCCGTTCTTGCTTGACGATACCGCATCGAGATGTAAGACATCCCCGACAGTCGCCAGCGTCTTATCGGTGCGAAGGATCAACCCTTCGTGATCGGGCTGACTGCTGAGATCAAGGTCGGCAGTTCCGGACCGTCCGTGAGCATCGATCGCAGAAGTATGTACGGTTACCGAGCCCCCGCCTCCCGGAACTTTAAACGAGTAGACGGCGATCCCGAGACTGTCGGTCATCAGTTTCACCGGCTGTGCACCGCCGTCGATTGACGCTGTAACGGTGCGTGCGGCGAGCGGGGCGCCGTCGGGTGTTGCGACGGCGATATAGACGTGGTTAGCGACACCGGGAACGAGTTGACGGCTTTCCGGGACAAGCGCGATCACGACTGGAGATTCGACCACAGGGACACTCGTGTTCCCCTGCTGCACCTGACTTGCCGTATCGGTGACTGTTGCATCTACTTCGGCGCGCGCCTTGCCCTGATCGATGGGCTGACCGATAAAGGATGACGGCAGTTTAAAGCTGAAATGATAGACGCCGGTTGCATCCGTGCGGCCATCCAGGGATGCGAGCTGAGTGACTCCAATGTCGGCGGTGTTGAGCGAAAGATGGACAGTTGCATCGTCCAGCGGCTTCCCGAAGAAGTAGTTCGCATTCAGAGTTCCGGTGAGTGTCTCCCCAGGAAGATAGTAGGTGCGGTCGGTACTGACAGACACTTTGAACTTCGGCAGGACATATTGCGAGACGGTGACAGTTTTCTCGGCGGTGTCTTCGCTGGTGATGGCTCGGAGGGTGAAGGCGCCCATGTTCACTTCATCCGCGAGCTGAAAATCGTCGGACGCGATACCGAACGACGAAAGTATTTCGTGCGATTTGTAGACCTTGTTACCGCGTCCGTCTTCTACCTCGAATGTAATCGGCTGGTCTGCAAGCGCAGCGCCGGTCGCAATATCTCGCGCAAGAGCACGCAAGTGTATGACCTGCCCCGGCTGGTAGACCGGTTTGTCGCAAGTCAGCAATAGCTGAGCCGGCGAGGCAAGGTTTACTGGCTGGGAGAAGCTGTCAGAACCAATCGGGCTGACAACATTCACCAGGAGTGTATGCGAACCAGGGCTGAATGTATGCACGCGAAAAGCCGCATCGATCGTGCCGTCGGCGTTGGTGCGCCCCGAGAAGAGCTTTTTGGCCGCGAAACCGTATGAATCCGCGACAGAAATAGTGACATTCGCGGGCTCTGGAAGCCCAGTTATTTCATTGGTGACAATGACCCGCACCGCAGCAGGGCCTCGCCAAAGCAGTGAATCCTGCCCAATAACACGCAGATTGAGCGGTGAAAGCTCGTCAGCACGGCAACACACAGCCGCCGTCAACATAAAAGCAAAGATCGCCGCAATCGCGGCAAATCGAGTAAAAGTCATTCGTTGCCCCCGTACAGTAAGCAATAGTCGTGCAGTTTTGCATCATTTGAGACCGCTATCACAACATTACTTCACAAAGCTTGCTTGAGCGCCGAGCACTACCATTCCCCTCAGATCCCCCTCCAAATCACATCGGCAAGGCGCGCCGCCAGTAATCCCAGCAAATTAAAGCCCGTTTAAAAGTCCGGTCGACCCGCCAAACAAGAAATGATCGGTTCTTAAGTAGATACTCGAACCAACTCCCCAAAAGCGGAAAGGCAAAGCGATGCGAATATCAAAAACAGAGGTGACTCACATCCTCGTCAACATCCCTGGGTGCTGCTCTATTCGTCCTCATACGAAGCCTCCTCTTCGGCTGCGTGGGCGCGGTTGCGGGGTGGGCTGCATTGACCATTTTATGGCGTAGACGAAGACATCTGTGATATCGTCGTTTGCTGCTGCGGGGAAGGTGGTGATGTTGGCCAGCAGATCGTCCACCCATTGCTTGGTTTCCGGCTTTTTTTCGGTATTCGGCAGGAGTACTCGTCCGGCTTCGCAGAGCGGCGTGACGCCGTGGGCGCGGGATATTTTGTCGGATTCTACGTTGATAGGCCTCACGACTAATTCCCGGTTTGTGCGGCAGATGTACTGCAGGAGCGTGCTTCCGCTGACTTTGTCTTCGACGTAGTCACCATGGTAGGTTTTGCCGAACCTCGACTTGTATCGAGTTGCCTCTTTGACAAGGAAGGCGGCGACATCGGGAGTCTCCCATTTTCCGTGGTGCAGCCGGAGAACATAGGAATCGCCGGCCGGGGTGACGCCGAGAGTCAGGCAAGCCGTTTCATCGGAATCTTCATTCGCCTTCACGGCAGTATCCCAGAATGTGGCGATTCGGTCGAAGATCGGCAGGTCTGCATATGTATTTTCAAACCATTTGAGCTTGAAGATCGCGCCTTCGGCGGGCGACGGCCGCTGCTGGAGCTGTGCCGATGCGGCGCGGCTGCCGAGCCGGAGTTTGAGCTCCGCAAGTTCGCCCGGGCCGTAACGCCGTTCGCAGATGAGTTCGCCGATCTTCGTACGTGGATCGGGCCAGCCGATAGATGTTAGTTTTGTGCTCCCTTCGTATTCGGCGGGAAGGCAGAGGTGGTCGTAGCCGCCCTGATGCAGGACGTGGCCCGTGAGGTCCTTTTCGTGTACTCGCTGCATGACAATGACTCGTGCGGAGGTTTTCGGGTCGTTGCAACGGCTGGACATGGTTTCATCCCACCATTCCAGAGTATTGGTCCGATTTGCGCGGCTTTCAGCGTCGGAAACTCGGTGGGGATCGTCGACGACGACGCGATCTCCGCCTTCGCCGGTGCCGATGCCGCCGACGGAGGTCGAGAGGCGGCAACCGGTTTTGTCGTTGTCGAAGCGCATTTTCTGGTTTTGATCGCTGGTGAGCTGGTAGATATCGCCATAGAGGTTTTGGTACCAGGGTGAATCGATAAGCCTTCGGCACTTGACGCTGTCGCGGTTAGCGATGCTTTGTGCGTAGCTGGCAAAGATCCAGCGACGCTGCGGATGGATTGTCCACTCCCAGCAGGGCCAGAATACGGAGACAAGCAGCGATTTCATGTGACGCGGCGGCATATTGATGACAAGGTTACGGATCTGGCCGGCGCTGACGGCCTCCAGGTGTTCGCAGATTGCATCGATGTGCCAGTTGCCGATGTACAGCGTCGACGGCTCGACGACATGCCAGGCATCCTGAACGAAACTGCTCAGGCTGCCGGTTTCACGGATCGTCTGTACTCTGTTCAGCGTTTTGATGTGCATCTCAGGTTAACTTAAAATGTCCTGTTTTTGCTCTAAATTTTCGGTGTTTTGATCTCC
>PLAD01000080.1:175-2752 GCA_003134215.1 Armatimonadota bacterium | reverse complement strand
GCATGCTCGGCATGCACGGCACCGCATTCGCGAATTACGCGGTCGACGATTGCGATTTTTTGCTGGCGCTCGGGGCGCGATTCGACGACCGGGTCGCGGGCAATCCCCAGAAATTCGCCGCCAAGGCCCGATTCATCGCGCATCTGGACATCGATGCGTCGGAGATCAACAAGGTCAAGCGCGTCGACTGGAGTCATGTCGGATTGATGACTGATGCCCTGCAGGCGCTGCTCGAGTACGGCCGGCGACGCGGCTTCGCGAACGATTTTTCCGAGTGGCAACGGCACTGCGATCGCCTGCGTACGCAATATGCGATGAACTACGACCGCGAGAGCGAGTTGATTCAACCGTACTACGTGATCGAGGAGATCAACCGCCTGACCCGCGGCGAGGCCATCATCTCGACCGGCGTAGGCCAGCATCAGATGTGGGCCGCACAGTTCTACAAGTTCACTCGGCCGCACCAGATGATCACATCCGGCGGACTTGGGACCATGGGCTTTGGGCTGCCTGCCGGTATCGGCGCTCAGTTTGGCCAACCGGACCAGGATGTCTATATCATCACCGGTGACGGATCAATACAGATGTGTATTCAGGAGCTGATGGTTGCAACCATCTACAAGCTGCCGATCAAAATTTGTATCTTGAACAATCAGTACCTGGGGATGGTGCGCCAGTGGCAGGAGCTCTTCTGGGACTCTCGCTATTCTTCGGTCGACCTGGAAGCGTCGCCTGACTTCCTGATGCTGGCACAGGCCTACGGGGCAAAGGGCATCCGTGTTGAGAAGCTGGAAGACGTTAAAGCAGCACTCGCCGAAGCCGCAGCGACCACCGACCGGCCGACCGTCCTCGACTTCCGCATAGCGAAGGAAGAGAACGTCTACCCAATGATCCCAAGCGGCGGAGTGGTAGAAAACATGGTAGTCCAGCGACCTAGCGATCTGGCCGAGCTTGACCCCTACATGGAAAGCGAACTAGTGGAAGACGATATCAAAGTCCTCGCGGCCAAATAGCGCGGGCATCAAAGTAAGGGCGGAGCTTGTCTCCGCCCTCTATGTCCGGAGGACAACTGCCCGAAGGGCTGTTAGCCAGTGAATTTATTCACTGGATACGGACTGGTCTCCGCCTAGATCCATACGGCGGAGTCGAACTTTAATTACGGACAGTTATTTCTCAGTTGAGGAGCAGTAGATTACATAGTGGTAACGCAGCAACATACGATCAGCGTGCTGGTCGACAATAAACCAGGTGTCCTTTCAAGGGTAGCCGGCCTTTTTTCCAGACGGGGCTATAACATCGAGTCGTTAGCGGTCTCGATCACGGACAATCCAGAGATTTCACGGATGACTATCGTGGTCAACGGCGACGAGAGCGAAGTAGAGCAGATCACCAAGCAGCTGCACAAGCTGATCGATGTGAGCAAAGTTCAGGACTATGTCGGCGTGCCGATCGTCGCACGTGAACTTTGTCTTATCAAGGTTAATGCGGAAGTCAAAGATCGCACCGCGTTGATGCAGCTTGTCGACGTTTTTCGTGGACGCGTCATCGATATGAGCGATAAGACCTTCGTCATCGAGCTCACCGGGGCCGCGGACAAGATCGACAAATTCGAGCAGCTTCTGTCGCCCTACGGCGTTCGAGAGCTCGTACGTACCGGACGGATCGCGATGGCGAGAGGTCCAAGGTCGATCTAACCTATGACTGAACTCGTCACACTGCCGGAAGCGAACCACGTTATGTTGATTCTTTTGATCGCCGCGCCGGTGATCGGACTTATCTGGGGCGCGTTGACCAAACAGCTTGTGCGAGGACTGGTCTACGGTGTTGCGATTGGTGGAGGCAACTTCGCGATGTGGACCATCTACAACGCCATCACGAATGCCTTAGGGCTGGACACGGTCAAAAACTTGATCGTCAACCTCGTCCTATTTATTGTAGTCGGCGCAGCCGCTGGGTTTGCGGCAGGCCGCCTGTCCCGTCGGGCGACGAAGGACAGCAGCACAGAGTCAGCAGAATAACACAGAGATGCCGGGCGATGCCTGGTCAGGAGATTTTACGACATGCCAGTGAAGGTTTATTACGACAATGACGCGGATATTGCAATTTTGCGTGACAAGAAGATTGCGGTCATCGGTTACGGATCCCAGGGCCACGCCCACTCGCTGAACCTTAAAGACAGCGGTCTCGATGTCCGTGTCGGCCTGAGAGAAGGTTCCAAGTCATGGGCCAAAGCGGAAGCTGCCGGGTTGACAGTGAAGAGCGTCGCGCAGGCCGCCAAGGAAGCGGACATCATCATGATTCTCATCAACGATGAGTTTCAGGGCGATGTCTACAAGGAAAGCATCGCACCAAACCTCAGCGCAGGAAATGCGTTGGCGTTCGGCCATGGTTTCAATATCCACTTCGGCCAGGTCGTCCCGCCGAAGGATGTCGATGTCTTTCTCATCGCGCCCAAAGGGCCGGGCCATCTGGTGCGGCGGCAATATCAGGAAGGGAAGGGCGTCCCTTGTTTGATCGCCATCGAGCAGGATGCTACAGGCAATGCGCAGGAGTTGGCGCTGGCCTGGGCCAAGGGCA
>PLAD01000080.1:0-137 GCA_003134215.1 Armatimonadota bacterium | reverse complement strand
GCTCATCGTCGACCTCATCTACGAAGCGGGAATCGCCGGAATGCGCTACTCCATTTCCGACACTGCCCAGTTCGGCGACATGACCCGAGGCCCGCGAATTGTCACCGAAGAGACAAAGAAGGAAATGAAGAAGATCT
>PLAD01000328.1 GCA_003134215.1 Armatimonadota bacterium | reverse complement strand
ATATCCGGAGAGCCATTCAACTACTCGCTTGTTCCAGGCGAGGTCGGCGAGATCAGCAGTTCCGCAGATGGGAATGCTTCCGACGGAACTGTCTATTCCAAGTGGTAACCAACAAAAGCAGGTAATCCGGCTCTTCAGACCAAATCGGTCCCCAAGCTAATGCAGCCTGGGGACCTTTTTAATCTGATAGGGAGCCTTATAACCGTGTTTCCAGTGCAGCGCCCGAACAGGGCCTTTATGCTGCGCGCAACACGGACTTCGACTTCTTAGGGTCGTTGCTGGATTGGCCGATTTTATTAAATTCCACGACGCCAGCTTCCAGCTCCTCGGCAATTTGCAGAGCGCTGTCTGCGGCGAACGTTACTCTCTCTACTGCGAGTTTTTGTGCGTCGGTCGCGCTAACGACAGTTTTGACGGCGGAAGCTACACCTTCGGCGCAGGCGCTAAGCTGTTCAGTCGAGGCGGTATTCTGCGTAACCACCGCGACAGTTTCATCGATTGAGCTGGTTACCTGCATCGACCCTTCGCTGAGAACTTCGCAGGCATGGCTTATGTGATATATTTTAGAGCCTACGATACCGATAGCCGCGTGAATCTTTTCAAGCGTCTGGCCGGAGCGCTCCGCCATTTTGGCACCTTCTGTAGCCTGTCGTGTACCGTCGTCCATTACGGACATTGCGCTGGCCACTTGATCTTGCAATGACGATATCAGCGTCTCAATATCCTTAGTCGCCGCTGCAGCACCACCGGCTAGCTTCCCAACTTCATCTGCGACTACTGCGAAACCGGAGCCGGACTGACCTGCCCTAGCCGCTTCGATCGCGGCGTTTAACGCAAGTAGATTTGTCTGCTTAGCGATGTTTTCAATCGATGCGACGATCTTGCCTATTTTGTTTGAGGAATCACCAAGGGACGAAATCACAACGGCGGTTTTGTCGACCGTTTCGCTGATCCGCCTCATACCCGAAATGGTCTCTTTGACCGCTGAAGAACCGTCTCTGGCTGCTTCTATTGCCTCGTCTGCGGATTCGATGGCATCCTGCGCGTCCCTTGAGACTTCATGTATTGTATTCACCAGATTGTTGATGAGTTTCGCGCTTTTTGCCAGGGAGCTCGACTGTGACGAAGCGCCGCGAGCGATTTCCTGCGCTCCACCGGCTGTCATTCGGGTTGCATCCGAAACTTGGCCGATTGCGTGCTGAATCTGCCCGGTGCCGGCGCCCAGGTCACGGATGGTCGAGGTCAGGCCGCTCGACGATGCAAAGAGCTTTTTTGAGCTTGCCGATATGTTTTCAGCGAACTGATAAAGGCGTTCGATCATCTCATCCTGTGTTGCGCTGCTTTCTGTAAGCTCGCGAGTTCGCTCGACGACGGTAGCTTCTAACCTGGCCTGTTCCTGCTCCATAAGGTTACGAGATTTTAACCAGGTCGTCAGGGCGAAAAGGAGAAAAATCGTTACGAAACCGGCAAATCCGAAGCCGACTATTTCGAACTGCTGTGCGCTTCGTACATCCGGCCGCGACCAAAACATAGCGTCATCCTGCCCGCACCATAAAATCCACTGACCATGAGTATCATGTACTGCTACCGGTAAGACTTCCGAATATAGGAGCGAAGTGTTCGGCTGGCTGTTCTCTATTGATTGCCATGAGCTCTTCCACACACCGGGAGAGTTAGGCACTGCATTGTAGTCGTCGTTAGCGTTCCGCAACACGTAATTTCCGCTTGGCAGTAAATCTCGAAATGTATGTGTTAGTATGACGCCGGTCAAACTTCCCCGCAACTGTCCATGTATTCCGTAGAACGGCACAGAGTAGACAATTCCCGCCCGATCTCGATCGTCAGGATGTTCTGGCGCAAACCTAGAGTTGTCGCAGGTGACGGGAACCTGACCAATTGTCGCAGGATATTGAAGCCCACTAATAGAGGCTATGGTTGGATACTCGCTCAACAGAAATTGCATCTGTATCCGCTCAAGCCTGTACTCATAGATCTCGATTTCTGGAATAGGGTCGGGCTTGTCGGCATCATCGTCTGCGTTGCGGTTGATAATCAGATGATCGTAGGTAGTGATGGGGATTTCCGGCTTTTGAGTGACCGGGTCGATCTTGTCTGGATCGATGTCGACTGGAACAATATATATCTCTGACAGAGCGACATTACTGCCAAGATTATTGTAAATCTCTTGAACAGCAACCGACGAATCCAAACTAAAGTGCTTTGCGTACCGATCGATAGTTTGCACACCCGGCAGCCGAGCCATCGTACGTAAGCCCTGATAGAGCTGAAGGAAGCTATTGGCTATCTTGTCTGAAAGGACGATGCTCTTGTCGTGGCTTTCGGACCTGTAGTGTGCCTGCGCGGTCTTAATGTCGTTACTGTACTTTATATGAACGATAAACGCAATTGATATGCCGATCAAAAGAATGACTGGAATGCCGACGAATGAAGCAACTGTGTTTTTTTGAGACATGGTCTACCTTTAAGCAACTAGATCAAGCGGCGACATAATTGCACATCGCAGGCTGTGCCCTTATCAACGGGCCCTACGCTCAAAGGTAATTATCGGAGCTAGTTACCGCCCAAGTGTTACGGGAAAACACGTAGTTATTACAAGATGCCGTAAGTCAATACCCCTAGTCAAAAAGAAGTAGACTACAAAAAAAACCGGCCGTATCATGCGGCCGGCGTGGTACCTGAAGAGAGGCTAACTTCAGCGCTATTTCAATCGCGCACAGTCCAACGACACGAGTTTCGCAGCGCCAGCAGTTTTTGCTGGATCACGGTTCGTACTTGCGGCACGCAACATTTTAACATCGGAGTCCAATTCGCGCGCTACTTCCGCATTGGATCCGTCTGACGTGAGCGCTCTGTTGAGGTCGCTTTGATCGGCCGCGATTCGCAAAACTTCGCGGTCTACTCTCTGCCACTGATAAATTTCCGAGTTCCTGCTGACAGCTTCTGCATTGGTTTTAATTGACGTTACCAGAGACTCTGCAGCGGCATTCATACTGCTCGGATCAGCGTTTGCCGCGGAGAATGCACATGAGATTACAACGATCAGCAAAGCTGAGAATCGCGCTAAATTGCACTTCAAATGCTTACTTTAGTCCATAAAAGAAGGTGGTGATTTCAACTACGGGAATCCACGTAATTTTGGAGAGAAGACTATAAAGACGATAATTATACTGGTATGGAGTCGCACCAGTATAACCACTATCATGAGTGCCCGTTCGTTAAAGATTATACCATTACCGAAGGACTGGACTCAATTGAAACTAAAAAAAACCGTAGTAACTGCCGTACTCTTGCTGTCACTTCAACCAATGGCACATGCCGGATGTCCGTTCAACGTGGACGACCCTGGCACCGATGAACCGCAGCATGTAGTTCTCAACCTTGCAGCAGTTACGAGCCAGGTAAGCGGCTCCGAAAGTGACCTGTTTCCGAGCGCTAATTTCGGATATGGACTAAACAATAATTTCGAAGTGGACCTAGGTTCGGCGATCGATTCAGTTCGAAATAGCGGTTCGCCAAGGATCTTCGGCTATGGAGACACCACGCTCTACGCGAAGTGGCGTTTTCTGGAGGAAACCAGTAAGCGACCCCAGGTTGCATTGACCGGCCTGGTCAAGTTTCCAACGGCCAGTCGCCAGCGTGGATTGGGTTCAGGGTATTACGATTACATTCCAGCGCTCTGCTTAGCAAAGTCATTTGGACGATACTTTGCGTGCGCAAACGCAGGATACAACATACTTGGCGATCCCGGAGCCATCAGCAACACATATTACGGCTTATGTGTCACTTATCAGGCGACTGAATTATTGACGATTGGCGGGCAGCTCTACGGCAGTGGTTCGGCATCGCCGGGCACATCAGGAGAGCTGGCGTATGGTTTAGGGTTAACCTACAACTACCGACCAGATCAAGCGTTCCAGCTCACAATCGGCAGAAGCGCCCGCGGACTATCCGACCTTAATGTTTACGCTGGGTTCCAATTTGACCTCGGCGCCGTAGGAGGTTCACGACGTTCGGCGCCGCCAGCAACAGCAGCGCCGACTCCCGCAACTTAATGCTTAATGTGCAGATACTTAAGTAAACCGACTACCTATGACTTTAATCGCGCACAATCGGCAATAATCAAACCGGCAGCGGCAGCGATTCGAGCGACATCGTGATCCAGCCGCGCATTACGAAGAGCCGCTATATCAGTCTGGATCGACGAAACAACTGCACTAACCTGATTGTCCGTCGAGTTAAAGTTAGTCAAAGCAGCCTGCTGCGCGACCATTCTGTCGACTTCTCGGTTGACACGCACCCACTGATAGATTGATGCGTTGGCGCGTGCGGCCTCTGCGTTCGAACTGATCGCAGACACTACAGGACCAATAGCCGAAGGAGCGACCGGCGACGCCTTTGCAGACTGCTGGAACGCGAGACCGCATACACAGCACAGGCATACAACGACAACTGCCGAATTAGTGAGAGATTTCATCGAACTACTCCTCTTTGAACGCTTACGTATTATTGTAACGCGCAAAACATGCCAACAATCCATTTGCAGGGATGCAGAAATACCAGATTTATCTCCAATTCGCGAATGCGCCGGAATAAAATGGCAGCCAGGGCCACCGGAGGTGTCGTAAGGCTGCAACGGCACAGCAATATCATTCATGGGTTCACAGTGGTGAACTGCCGACTGCCGAAAGTACGGCGCCATCTACTTACAGCTACAGCTACGCTACGTCGCCAATGCCAAGCACAAATGGACGCGGCACTTCGGCCTCCCGAATAGTTTCAGAACCGAGCGCTTGCTGTCATAGACGCCGCAGAGCCAGGAGAGGCAAGTGTCGAGCCTATAGGCGATATGATCCATGCATCTTGTTGCTTACTACCGTTCATGGTGCCTGCCCCCTCGCCCCAGCAGCAGATTCCTTGCAGGGCCAACAGGCGTTTCATGCCCCACTGCTCAGCATCGATGATGTAATCAGTGTTGACGGACATTGTCAAAAACTGTCCCGTGTCGCGACCGAAATAGAGGGATGGATCGCCGGTCTTGTCGGAGACGGCCCCGGACATTTCAATTGGCACCCAACCAATGCCGGCAGCATAAAATTCCGATTTAACATGGACAGCGTTTAACCCGTTCGATGACGTTCCCGGCATCGCCCAACGACCGGCATCAAGGCGTGCGGGAACGCCGGCACTGCGCATAACGGCTACGAAAAGGTTTGAGAGGCCACCGCAATCGGCCGCTTCGGCAGAACATATTGCGGAAGCACGGCGATCTTGATTCGGGTAAAAACGGTAAGTGTAAAGTGTGCGAATGATGCCGAAAGCTCGGCGAGCAAAGTTGAAATCACCTTCGGAAGTCGACTTCCGCAGCCCCTGCTTATCCAGCCAAGCCTGAAATACGGGCGAAGTATAGTCCGTCGTCGGGGTGTTTAAGAGATCGTCGCCAATTTCGACAGCCGAGAGCTCCGGCACTGGAGTCGTCGATGGGCCCGGTTCGAGCCATCGAGCAGTGAGTACGACATCATAAGATGCTGTAATGGCCAGGCTATGTTTCGGTCCATCGGCAGAGACAAGAAGCGAGCTTTCTTGGACGGGCCGCTGCTGCACGCTCTGGTCAAGGGCGGTGCGGCTTACGACATCGGCGTTGTCGATAGTTAACGTCGCACTGTTCACCAACTGGCTTGGGCTCGTTTGCGGCACAGGCGCTATCACCAGCCACTGATCAGCGTCCAGACATGGGGCAGTGTCGCTAAATTTCAATACGCACTTGACGTGCTCGGTGGGAAAGGATTCAAGATGACAGTTCGCCGAAACTGTCGTGTCACACCTGCCAGCGCTGCACATGCCTAAGAGCAGCGAAATTATTGATAATAGCTGAACCGACTTGTTGATAGTTGTTTGCCGTTTCAAACGCAGCGTTTCTCCTTTGCGCGTCCACCTCAATTATCGGCAAACGCGGAGATTGCTGGATGGTTTTATTGCGCAAACAGCGCGCTACTTGGTGATAATATACGCCGGATATCCCTGGCGCTGCAAGCTGTCTACCGTAGTGTCTGCGGTTTGTTTGCTCCCAAACGCCCCTACCTGGACTCGAAAAGACGATCCTGACGAGTCTAACGGCACTACCCCGGCACTGAAGCCCAGGGCTTTGAGGTTATCAACGAGGGCTTTTGCATTTTTTTCGGTCGCGAATGTACCGGCTTCCACGCAATAAAGCGGTTCAGAAGGCGCAGCGGGTATTGCAGAATTGTTGACCTGAACGGGAGCCGTACCTGTATCAGTGGAAGGATCAGACATCGCAGGCGGCGTGGCAGGCGAAGGAGTAGGTGTAGGGGCAGGAGGGGCCGAATTTGGAGTGCTATTGTCGCCTGTCGATGCGGATGCCGTCAACTGAGGTGTAGTATTGTCGGTATTGTCCGGAGTTTCAGGCGTCGGAGCAGGCGGCGGCGCGGGCGTATTGTCTGCTGTGTCGTCCGTCGTATCCGGAGTCGTCGCCACTCCGGCCTGCGACGCTTCCGGGTCGGGAACAGTCTTTACTGGCACCGGTTCAGACTTCAATTCCGAAATCATGACGGTAGGTGCGCCGGGTGCGGTGTACTTTCCTGCAGCCGCAAGCTGCCTTGGCTGTACAGGTGCAGGAACAGGAGGCGTTTCGGGTGAAGTCGACGGCGGCATAGAATTTGTTGGGCCTGACGACGCCCCATTATGCTGCCCAGTGAGATAGTAGCCGGCTGCGCAGCTAATGGCCGCAATTACAACTATGGAGAGAACAACGGCGCCGGTGCCGGAAGATTTTCGTTTCATACTTCAACTAGTGTACGACAGGCATTTAAGCCTTGTCAAGCCGATAAGCGTCTGAATTATCTTGGTACTGCAGCGAGAGCTCGATTTAGAGCTCCCTCGGCGGGGGCGACTGACGGAGGTACGAATACGACCGATTTACAAGCGCGCTGAAGCGACCGTTCAAATACGTCGCTTAGTTCTCCGCCAGCGGACCAGAGGCCGCCGACTCGTGCGACGGGAACAGTTTCGTTTTCTGCGAAGAGCCTGACAACCGCCGATTGCGCGACCCGTGCGAGGGCCCCTCCGGCATGCATCAAGAGCGAATCCGCGTATTGATCGCCGGCTGCGGCAGCCTCGGTGACTAATGGAGCGAACGACGCTATCGTCAAGCGATCGAGCCTGCCTCCGTAAACCTCGGCAATAAGAGCCTCCCTGGTCGTGATCCCGGTCTTATCAATAAAGAGACGGGTCAAAATCTCGGCTCCGCCAGTCCCGTCGAACGTTTTCCCTGCTGCAGCAAGAACCGAGCGGCCAAGGCCGTACCCCGTCCCCTGATCGTCTATTAGGTATCCGTACCCGCCCACAACGGCCGATTCTCCTATTGGATTAACGCCGTAGGCGATGGAGCCTGTTCCGGCAATTACGATGACTCCGCTTCCTTCGGGAAACGCGCCCGAATGGGCGATGAGATAGTCGGGCGCGACTTCTACTGCAGCGGACGGATACCTTGAGCGAACAAGGTTTATGAACTGTCTGCGTTTTTCGACAGCCGAGTATCCGGCAACACCGATGCAGAGTGAGCTGACGTCTTTGGAATCGATACTGAGCGACTCAACACATCGATCGATGTTTGCCGATGCTTCGACAATGTCCATCGCGGCGATATTGCATGGTCCAGACTCGGAACGACGGAGCGGAAGGCCCTTTCGCACAGTCTGGCAGAGCGCCGCGGTTTTGGTACCGCCGCCGTCAATTCCGATCGCCCATTTGACTGTCATGGAAGGATCGTATCCGACCAGTGAGAGGTGTCGTTAAATAATTTCAAAACTGCACGGCCTGGTTCGATCGTAAAGTGAGTTAGCGAGGCGTTATCCAAATGGAAGTGCCTTGCCGCCGATGGGCGCAGCTTGAGAAGGGAAGCAACAACAAAACGAAGGGAGCCGCCATGCCCTACTGCGAGAATCCAATCGTCGGTGCGCTCGCGTTCCGCCACGATTGTTGCTACGTAGTCGTTAATTCGGGTCGACGCCTGCAGTATCGATTCGCCTTCCGGCACCAGTGTCGTCGCCTCCCAATCAGCCTGGTCAGCTCCAGGATCCTCTTTCCCGCGTTTGAGAAACTTCTCCCACTGTACCGGCTCTTCGGCGGCGATCTCTGCGGCTGTTTTGCCTTCCCACTTGCCCCACGATGTCTCGCGCAGCTCAACACGGGAAACTATCGGTATATCACGATCTGCAATCGCTGCGGCAGCAGTCTCCTGAGTTCTGATGGAGGGGCTGGAGTAAACAGTGGTCACCGGAGTAGACAGTAAGCGGCGGCCCAAGAGCTCGATCTGTTGTCGACCGAAGTCGGTAAGTGGACTGTTTGTCCAGCCTTGAATTCGGCGCTGGACATTCCACTCCGTCTCTCCGTGCCGCACTAAAAGAAGGTGCATCTACGCCATTATCCGTCCACAGTTTTCGCAAATTGCGAGTTGTGAACCACTCTCTGCCTGCGTCACCGCGATTGTTCCGATCTGCATATGGCAGGCGCCGCAGGTGCTTTGTGTTGTCCGTGCAATTGCTATACCTGAATTCCCAGGCCGCGCACGCAGCGCCTCGTATCGCTTGAGGAGTGCGGAATCGGCGACGAGCTTAGCGATTTCGGAGCGGGATGCTGTCATTCGGCCTAAGGCCGATTCGATTTTAGACAGTTCGCCGTGATAGCTTTCTTTGGTTGTGGAGAGATCACGGTCAATGCTGGTGACCTTGTTTTGCGCTGAATGAACGACGGCTGTTTGGGATTCGGACTTTTCCATGAGGTTGAGGATCTTGTCATCCAGCGCCGCTCTTTGTCGGTTTAGCTGGTTAAACTCTTTTTCAAAGTTCATTACCTCTCGGGTATTGGTAACTGCGCCTTGCCGCATCTTCGACTCATAGTCTTTGATCTTTTTCTCAATGCTCGCTAGCTCGAGCTCGGCATCTTTCAAGGAACCGTTGATGCTGAAAAGTTCGGCAGCTTTATGTTCGTAATCGGACTGAGCGGCCGCGACCGCCTGTGTCAGGTTTGCTCCCGTGTCCAGCGTGTTCTTCTGTCTTACGAGCTTGTCGCGTTCACTATCCAGTTGCTGCAATTGGAGGAGAGCGTCCAGATTCTGGCGTAGGGTTGACATGGACGTATATTACCGCAGGAAGGGCGGACGGCGCTAGAGAGGCCCTCATCCGTCGCTGCGCGACACCTTCTCCCGCGAGCGGGGGAAGCCTGTGAATATGGGCGGCGGGGA
>PLAD01000319.1 GCA_003134215.1 Armatimonadota bacterium | reverse complement strand
CGCTACCAAGCTGCGCTACGCCCCGATAATTCCAGCCGTATCTTACTTCCGGCAGTCCAAATTTGTCAAGGTCATACTTTTTACAGCGGAAATCTACTATCTATGTCGACAACTTAGATGTCGGCGAGCAACCATTTACACTTCGAGAACGAGTAAAATCAACTTCGTTATTTTGCCCATCGATTACAGAAAGCGGTGGTACTTAGTCTGGGCTCGTTCGTTTGGTCTAAACTTGCTCGAAGAAGAGGATAACTATGAGAACAATTGCCAAATCACCTTTCATCATCTTTGTCGCGGCTTTATCGACACTTTGCGGGTCTTCAGCTTATGCGCAAAGTGCAGCCGTCACCCAACCGGAGCCAGCGGGAGGTAGCATTGCACCTCTAGTGTCATCTTCCGTGGCAACTACTCCGACAGCACTGTCGACTCCGCCTCAAACTCCAGCCCCGCCTCAAACTCCAGTACCGCCGCCCACTTCACCGGCGGTGCTTCCTGGAAACGGGATCATGCAATATGACTTCCTTTACGTGGGTGAATGGGACACGCGTAATGCGATGCAGACGCTAAAATTGGTTAAACACGGCAAAATCGTTGAGACATATTCGATCCCGATCAAAATGCCGGACGGTCGAATTGAAGAATTCGACGATGCGACGATGCTCTCGAATGGCGACATTGTCTTTTCTCGCATGCGCGGCGCGGGAAAGATATCGCCTGACGGAAAGCTGATCTGGAATTACGACGCACCCGTAGGAACGGAAGTCCATTCGGTCGTACCGGTCGGAGACAGCCATGCTTGGATCATGCAAAATGGCAATCCGGCTATGGCGCTCTATATAAACACAGTAACCAATACCATCGAGAAGCAGATTGTCATTCCGACGAAAACAATTCATACGCACGGTCAGTTCAGGCATTTGCGTCTGACAAAGGCAGGGACACTTCTAGTAGGCCATATGGATATGGGCAAAGTGAGCGAATACGACATGACCGGCAAGGAGATTTGGTCCGTGCCCGCCAAAGGACCATGGGCAGCTGTTCGACTAAAAAACGGCGACACGTTGATTAGCGGTGATGCCTACAAATATGCTCGTGAAGTGAATCCCGCCGGACAAACAGTTTGGGAATTGACCCAAGCAGACATTCCGGATTATACGCTCGGAAATATTCAAGAGTGCGATCGACTGGACAATGGAGACACCGTCATTTGCAACTGGATCGCTGGATACAAGGATAAGAGTGATTGGCCCAACACAGCACAGGTAATTGAAGTGAATCCCCAAAAAAAGGTGGTATGGGCTCTAAGGTCGTGGAGTAATCCCGATTTGGGCCCGGCGTCGTCCATTCAGATTCTAAACCAGCCAGGGAAAGCAGAGGACGGAAACCTCCAAAGATAGCACTCTGACATCGGCTGATTTGGCCGCGGTCGGATTTCGCGAGCGTGGTAAAATGCCGCGGTGACGTTGAGAGTTAAATCGTTAGCGAGCGGCTCATCTGGTAATAGCTTGCTGGTTACTTGTACCGACAGTGATTACAATCTGGCGTTATTGATCGATGCCGGTTTGTCGCTTCGCTCTTTGGTCAAATATCTTCGTGCCGAAGGCGTAGAACCAGGCGATCTTTCGGGAATCGTTTTGACGCATGAACATCACGATCACTCCCAGTCCGCGCATGCCCTGTCGCGGCGCTTCGATGTGCCCATTATCGCGAACCACAAAACCCTGAACCGGATCTATTCGGGCAAGGAAGAAACCTTGCATGCACCCTTGCCGATTGGAGAGCGCTGGACCGAAGGTCCGCTGACAGTCGAGACCTTTCATGTACGGCACAATGCCGTTGAACCGGTTGGAATCAATCTCTACTGTAATATCGGTCGACACCTCGGCCACAAGGTCAGTTACATGACCGACCTTGGCTCGATCGACCAGACGGTTCAGCAAGCGACCGCCGGCGCCGACCTCATAGTCATAGAAGCAAATCACGATGTCTACCGCCTTAATGCCGGTCCGTATCCCGCCGGTTTGAAGAGCCGTATCCTTTCCGATAGCGGACACTTGTCCAACGAAACTGCAGTCGATTTCATGGCGGAGCATCTCATAAATAAAGGACCCTGTACTTTCTGGCTTGCGCACCTGAGCAAGGTCAATAACTTGCCCAAGCTCGCAACAAACTATGCCCGCGCAACCCTCAAGCTTCGTACTTCCTGCCCATTTACTCTGGATGTCGCTTTGCGTGATAAACCCTCGGCCGCATGGTCACCTGGTAAGACAGCGCTTCAGCTTGGTTTGTTTTAGTTAAGGAGAACAGATGTCTGAAGAGGAATTGGCTGCGTCAAAGCGCGCTGAAGAACTCCGCGAGCGCCTCAATCACGCGAGCTATCAATATTACGTCCTAAACCAATCCGACTTGACGGATTTGGAATACGACCACCTCTTTCAGGCGCTCACCCGGCTGGAGACGGAATTTCCGTCAATCGTCACCTCCGACTCGCCGACTCAGCGTGTTGGTGCCGCTCCCGCCTCCGATTTTCTGCCGCACACCCATAAAGCCCCGATGCTGTCGCTTGGAAACGCGTTTGATGAGGACGATTTACGAGCATTCGATCAACGAATCAAGAGGCACATCGGCTTGCCCGAAGATTTAAATATCGAATATATCACCGAACTCAAAATCGATGGCCTCGCTATTTCGCTCACCTACGAAAAAGGAGTACTGACCACCGGAGCGACCCGAGGCGACGGAGTCACCGGCGAAGAGATACTGCAAAACCTGCGGACGATTTCATCAATTCCACTGCGGCTTCGTTCCGGCGAGACAGTGCCGGATCTCTTTGAGGCCCGCGGCGAAGTCTATATGCTCCATAGCGAGTTTGCGCGAATCAACTCCGAACGCGAGCTCGACGGGAAACCGACTTTCGCCAATCCGCGCAACGCAGCGGCAGGAAGCCTGCGTCAACTAGATCCGCGAATCACCGCCTCTCGTAAGCTCACAGCCTATTTTTACACGATTGGTTTCGTTTCGCAGCCGGTAGCGTCCACGCAGGAAGGCCTGTTGAAGCGATTTCCTGAGCTTGGATTGCGAGTCAACGACTTTTACCAGAAACACCAGAATATCGATGGTGTCCTCGCATATATCGCGAAGTGGGACACGGGCAGGGCGGACCTGCCTTACGATATCGACGGTGTTGTCGTCAAAGTTAACGACTATGCGCTCCAGGCGGATCTTGGAGCGCTGGAGCGAAACCCTCGTTGGGCGATCGCCTACAAATTCCCCGCGCAGCAGGGCAAGACGCTAATTGAAGACATTATCGTCCAGGTGGGGCGCACAGGCGTCCTAACCCCGGTTGCTGTAGTCAGCGCCGTCACGCTTCCGCCGAACTCCGTAGTCCGCCGTGCAACCCTGCACAATCAGGACGAAATCAATCGTAAGGATGTGCGGGTAGGGGACACGGTCCTTATCCAGAAGGCGGGAGACGTGATCCCGGAGATTGTCTCAGTCGTCCTGAGCGAACGCCCGGAAAATTCGACGGCCTACGTTATGCCTACCGGATGTCCGGCATGCGGAACCGACGTCGTACGTATCCCCGGCGAAGCTGCCACTCGTTGCCCGAACAAAAAAGGCTGCCCGGCGCAGCTTGCTCAGCGAATACTGCACTTCGTCTCCCGCGGCGCGATGGACATAGAAGGCCTGGGGGATAAGCTTGTACTTCAGCTCCTCGACAAAGACCTAATTAAGGATGCGGGCGATATCTACAGCATTAAAAAAGCAGACTTGCTGACGCTGGAGCGAATGGGCGATAAACTCGCCGACAACGTTCTTTCGGCAATCGAAAAAAGCAAGAATCCGCCGTTGGCGCGTTTCATATTTGCATTAGGTATCCGTCATGTCGGCGAGCATACGGGCATTGTCCTCTCCGATCACTTTGGAACATTTCAGAAAATTCGCGATGCGTCTTTGGAAGAACTGGCGTCTGTCCATGAGATAGGTTCAACAACCGCAGAAAGCATCGTCTCATTTTTCGAATCCGAGGAAAACCGTGAGTTGATTTCAAGGCTCAAGAGCCTTGGCGTTGAACCCATTGAATACGACGCCGAACCCGACTCTCATATTCTCGCGGGGAAGGTCCTCGTCTTCACCGGCGCTCTGCTTCATTCGACTCGGGAAGAAGCCGAAGAAAAAGTGCGCCGCCACGGCGGGCGAGCATCGTCATCGGTCTCCAAGCAAACCAACTACCTGGTAGCCGGAGACCGAGCCGGCAGCAAAGCCGAAAAAGCCCGCGCCCTAGGCGTCACCGTCCTCACCGAAGAAGAGTTCCTCACGCTAATCGGCGAAACTCCTTCGTAACAGGGCTGCAGATAGACGCAGTCCCCCGTCCGGGTGCCACACTTCGTCGTCCAGACCAAGTCTGTCAACGCCTAGACAGGAACCCGTGTGCCTCTGAATCGTACAGCGCCGCTGAGCGTTTCAGGGTTTGCCGCCGGAATTTCTCGTAATTCCTCGGGAATCGTCGATATAGACCTAGCTACTTTGCTTCCATTACGGCGCAGAGCGTCGCAAATCACGTGTAATCGTTGACTTGCCTTCGCTTAAGCTATTCCACCTTCCACCGTAGTCTCCACTGCATGGCTAACTGCGATTTGGTGTACGGCGATTACCAGAATCACCAATCCCGCAGTCTGGGCAATGTCCATCTTTTGGTGCAAGAGAAATAACCCAGTCAGTAGAGCCGTTGCTGGGTAGGCGAGTTCCGCAAGTGTCGCGATCGATGCCGGTGTTGTCCGCATGCCGATATAGTACAAACTCATGCCGAGCAGCCCCGGGACAGCGGCCACCGCTGCCCAGTCGACAGCAAGAACCGGAGTCAAACGGGAGATCGACTCCGCACTTTTCGGATCGACAGCCACTGTAAGGCCCAGCAAAGGCATCGCGAGCGTAAATCTGCCGGCGGCGATAGTCAGCGGAGAAAGAGCTTGCGAGAGCTTCCGCCCGGCCACCGTCCCCGCTCCCCACAGCGCGGATGCCGCGATTGCACAGGCGCCGGCCTTGATCCCTGCTCCATGCATTGCTGCGAGCGGCGAGATCCAGCCGAGAGCAAGAAGATACGCACCGACCAGCGCGGCGGCAGCGAGCGGCCAGAATAAGCGCCGGCGTTTTTCGCCAAGCATGGTAGGCGCAAGCGCCAGCGCGAAGAGCGGTTGTGTCTTTTGCAATAGAACCGCAGAGAGCGGTGCGCCGTAAACAAACGCCAGCGTGTAAAGCCACGTAGCAACTGCTGATGCGCCCCAGGCGACGAATAAGAGGGCAAGCCAGTTCTGAACCGACAGGGCGGCAAACTGCTTTCGAGAGCCGATGAGGATCGGCAAAAAGACCAGTGTCAGCATCAGATGTTCGCCGAAGACAATCAAGGATGCATCCAGGCCGGCGGCCGTGAGCGGCGATCGAAAGACGATATCGAAGCCCCAGGTCATGGCCGCGACAGTTACCAATATCCAGCCGTTGCCGCTGACGTTGTCCGATTTATTCGTCACGAAGTGATTGTACACCGCAATATTCGAACGTTTGTTCAAAGTTTCATTGATTGAACGGGCCGATTCTGTTATAATTCAACCAGGTAAGATCAACAGTTATGGCAGTAAGACAGAATACGAGAGAACCAAAGGCTCCGGCGAAAACTCCGCGTGAGCCGCGACCACCCAAGCCTGCACGGCCGCCGCGCCGAAATGAGCGCTTCCGGCATGACCTCGGCGGCGTCGCCCTGATCACTTTGGGGCTTCTCGTACTCGTCGGTTTGGTGTTTTCCGGCTCCGGTCAGGCAGGGCATGCGTTAGCCGACCTTTGCCATGTCGTTTTCGGCATCGGCGCTTATATTGTCCCGCCGCTTCTTTTGTATTGCGGCATAATTTTAATCATCGGGAAAAGCCCGACCAGCCGGGCGGAACTGATCGGCGGAATGGTCGCCCTGGCAGTCGACCTGCTCGCCTGGTGGCACTTCGGGCATACGAACGGCCACAACCAGCTCACATATGCTAAAGCGACTGCCTGCGGCGGTTATGTCGGAGCCGGCATTACTTACGCTGTACGATTTCTCTTCGGGGTAGGAGGCCCGGTACTCTTCGTCGCCGGCGCGGTTACCTCCGTGATTGTCCTCTCCGATATGCGTCTGCTCCACCTTGTCGGAATTCCGATCGAACGATCTCGGAAGACCGTCGAGTTTATCAAACGACAGGCGGAGTCCCGGCGCGCCGATGATTACGAAGACGATCCAGTTCCGCCGCCCACCGTGCGTGCCGTCCCTGCCGCTCCAATCACGCCGCCGAAGGAGAAGCCTCTCCCGCCTGCAAAACCCGAAATTCGGTACAGCAGCGGCGCAGCGGCGGAAGATCTGCCGACCGTTCCTGCCGTGCCCCGCCCAATGCCTCCGATGCCCGAGCCTTTGATTAAGCCGGCAAAGCAGCTTCCATTGAACTTGGACCGCCTCGGCGAAACCGTCGACATCCATAACCAGGGTTATCAGCTTCCGCCTGTCAGTCTCCTCCTGCCGTCGCCGCCCCCGCCGGTGCAGTCGGAGTCGGCAGTCGCCGAGCGACGCAACATTTTGATGCAGACCTTGAACGACTTTAAAGTGGGCGCCGATGTGCGTCAAGTCGCGATGGGCCCAACAGTCACCCGATATGAAGTCTACCTAGAGCCGGGCATTCTGGTAAAGAAAATCGTCTCGCTCGCCGACAACCTCGCCATGTCCCTGGCCGCGATCGACGTACGCGTCGAAGCTCCGATCCCAGGCAAGTCGGCGATTGGCATCGAAGTACCGAACGAAATTGTCCAGCTCGTCTCGATGCGCGAATGCTTGGAGACTCAGGAATTTATCAATGCACCCTCTAAGCTCACCTTCGCGCTCGGCAAAGATGTCGTCGGCGACTACAAATACGCCGACCTTGCCCGTATGCCGCACCTATTGATCGGTGGAAGCACGAACTCAGGCAAGTCGGTCTGTCTCAACGCGCTGATTACCAGTATCCTGTTCCGAGCGACACCGCGCGAAGTGCGCTTCGTCATGATCGACCCGAAGCGTGTCGAGCTAACCCTATACGACGGAATTCCGCACCTCCTCTCGCCGGTGATCAAGGATACCAAGCAGGCTGCAGGTATTTTCCGAAGCGTTTTGAAGGAGATGGAGTCTCGATACGACGCGTTCAATAGGGTAGGAACCCGGAACATTGTCGGGTTTAACGAAAAGGTCGAGCCTCAAGACCGGCTGCCGTACATCGTGGTTGTGGTCGATGAACTTGCTGACCTCGGGATGACTCATGGGCCCGATGTCGAAACCAGCATCTGCCGACTGGCGCAGCTTGCGCGTGCGACAGGCATACATTTGGTTCTTGCGACCCAGCGCCCCAGTGTCGATGTGATCACCGGGATTATCAAAGCCA
>PLAD01000416.1 GCA_003134215.1 Armatimonadota bacterium | reverse complement strand
CGTCCAAACTCAGCCCCGACCGCAGCCGAAAGAGCGCGAACGAGAAGCGTCTTAGCGGTTCCGGGTACACCTTCGAGCAGTACATGGCCGTCGGCGAACAGCCCGGCGAGAGCGGATTGGATAGTGATTTCCTGGCCGACAACAGCTTTGTGGATCTCAGTGGTGATATTGTCTGCCACCTCCTTAACCAGCGCTGTCGCTGAAAATACGAAACCTGGAGCTACCGGGGCCGGTGCAATTGGATCGGAGTCAACGGGTGCTTCCGTTGATAACGAAGGTGTATCGACGTCGACTGCCTGCTCTGGCGAATCGCCGACCGGTTCGATCTCCGCGGGTCCACTTATCCTTCGCGGCACAAGCGGCGGCAGCGCCGCTTGCTCGTCCGAAATGTTATTATCCAATAGCTCTCTCCTTAATACCGGCGGTCAATTAATTTAATTGCCGCTTAATCTGTTCCATTTGTCTTGTTAAATGCAAGAACTCTCGGCTTGTAAGCTGCTTTCGATCAAGTCCTAACTCACAAGCGGCAAGCAGTCTTTTAATACCGTCGGGAGCGATCTTAGTCTGCCTAGCAATAATATTTGCCAGTTTATCCAAGGGTACATCGGGCGGCAAGGCGAGGCGTTCGCAAATATCCCTGAGAAACTGTCGATAAATGATTTCGAGTGCAGGCACGGCCGCTTCGGCGCGGTGGTAGATGCCGGACAGCGATGTCAAATATTCGCCCGAAGCTCGCACTTCGCCGCGTTTATAGACCTTCACAGCACCGAAACGAGGTGCCGTCATGGCCACAATCAACAGGAAAACCAGCGCAGCCTGCCAGGACGCGGCTTGAAGAGGTTTCCCCATCGCCGACCACACTGTCGGAGAGCTGCTGCTAAGGTCTCCATGATGAAACTCGTCAAAAAGAACTTCCGACCCGGGCCGGGCGCTTGTAGAAATAATGTTTGCAAGAAATGCGGAGTTGTCAGCCTCCGACAAATTTCGATTGCTCGCAAAGTAATCGTCGGCAATCGCAATTATCCGACCTTTACCTACTGCGAACATCGTCACAGCAGGTTCTGCATGAGCCAGGTTTCCCGGCATCGGCTGGACATTGCCGAACAATGTCACCGAGTCACGCTTTCGCCTGGCAACGCGGCTGGCGCCGGAACTCAGCTTGATACTGTCTACTCCCGCGGTCAGCGGACTCGGCTGCATTGGCACGAATGTCTGCTGGCTGCCGTTTTGCGTGTTATCGACGGCCAAACCGACCGTGTCGCCGAATGTAGGTTTAGCATCGCCGGAGCTTCCGCCGGAGCCTCCGACAAACATCATGTTAGCCGGCAAGCGAGAGGTCAGCAGCAAGAGTGTACGGCCGCTTTGCAGCCATCGCTCAACTCCTCTGGCATCCGCTACCGAAAGCTTTCCATCGTCATTGTCGCCCGTAGCCGCACCGAGAATATCGAAGCCCTGTACTGATTCAGGAGCAACGCTGATTAATAGTGTCGAGCTTTCAGGCAGGTGGCTCCAATCGACTCGCTCGACCTCACCGTCGTATCCCAGCTTTTTCGTCCACTCAAACAACGCTTTTGAGCCACTCTCACGGTCATTATAGATGGAAGGATCGGCGGACAGCTCAACACCAACAGTGCGAATACTGTTTTGATCCGGGTTAGAGACAATCAATCCGCCGAGGACAAACGCCGTAAGCAGCGCGATCAGGCTGATCGTTTCTTTGCTGACCTTCCGGCTCATGGCTGCACTTTTCCTGGAGCAGACGACGCCAAACCACGTGCAGCCGCATGCAAGAGATCATAATGCAGTGCCGCATTGTCGAATGCGGAGTGATCGACCGTGTCCTGTCCGTACCAGATTCTGTCAAAATCTGCAGTGAGGGGCGCCATCAAGTTGTAGATTTCGTCCTTACCCGCAGACTCTATGTGCCGAAGGTACTCCCAATTCGTCCACGAGCGGTTGAGGTGAAGATTCCCGGTTGAGTCGAGGAGTACAAGCGCGGCGAGATAGACCAAACGATAGGCATTGCGATACTCTCCGCCGGCAGCATTCTGCCTTGCCAATAGCATTAGTCGGTTGTAGTCGCCTGCTTGAATCAGAGCTTCCTCTTCCTGAGTCATCGCAAGGTTGGAAAGATTACCGACCGGAGCGGCGCGGTCTTTTCTGTTTTCCAATATCCCAAAGACCAGTCGAACGACCAGGCTAAGTATCAACACAACAGCAAGCAGTCCAATACCGATCAAAATGCCTTTTGCAATGTTGGGGTCGAATGTTGGCCCCTTCATTGGTGAAAGCGTAGGAAAATGGAATTTTTTAAGCAGCTTGTGCAGCCACTTTCCCAGCGCGTCCAACCATTCGCGCATTTTAACGGCGAACGCAGAAGGGGGTGCTATCGGATCGGACGCGAAATCATCTCCGCTGAGAACTTTTTTCGCAAGGGCTTCCGCTCTTTGGGCTGCTGAAACGTTCGACGGAGTATTCAGCCCTTCACGGAGGAGGGAGATTTGCGCGATTACTGCACGTGATGTTTCCGTTACACGCGTTTCGTCGCCGGGCGTATTCAGACGAGTCAAGGTTGACCGAAGCGCCCTGTTATCCACCATAACGACCGTTCCCTGGAAGATGACAGCGCATCGAACAATAGGAGCAAGGTCCGCAAGAGCAGCGGATGTTGGATGAATCGTGAGGCCTTTATTCAGGCTCTGTTCAATGTCCGTCTGGACCGACGCGAGCCTTGCATCGTATATTGCAGCACTGATCGGGCCGTCAACGCTTGACGGCGTGGATGCATGGGCAGAACGGCAAAGGCAAAGTAGCACAACAACGAACGCAGCGGTCCCTTGAAGTGCCCGAAAATAGCCGCGACCCATCACTTTTTGCCTCGCTTTACAGCAGTGAGCGCAGGCGCATAGGCGGCCTCGGGAAGAGATACGGACCGGTACCCGAGGCGATCGGCCAGAAGCTCCATGTCGAAGCCTTCCTTTCGAATACGAAGGTCGAAGTACAGAATTGTAATCACTATTATTTCAAACGGGGTCAAGAGCAGGGTTGCCAGATCCCCTGCGACCTGGCTGGCTACGAACCTATTCTGCGTCAACGCTGGAACTGTGAGATACTCCGAGTTTACAATGCCGCCGGTGAACAGAACAATAATCCCCTGAAGGGCCGAATAAATAATGATCGAAATCACCGCCAGGCACATCAGCGCCCAGACAAGCCGTCCTGTTTCACGTTTTGTGAGATCAGCACTGCGATTGAGGGCATTAATCGGCCCCAACTTTTCGGCAACGACTGCTCCCATAAAGAGAGGATAACGTGCAGTGACGACTACTGCGATAAAGAACTCGAAAAACATACCGATCGAAACAAAGATCGGTGCGAGATCGGGATCTAGTGCAGCGAGCCCTAAAAACAACACTCCAAGAAGAGAGACGAAAACAAAAAGCGCAGTTGAAACCAGCCCAGATGCGAAGCGCCCTACAGCTTCGATATAAGCCTGTCCGACGGTCATTGGACGACCCAAGTATCGCGCCGAAACCGCGATTGTCAAAGTGACGAACTGGAGTGTCCATACTGGAATATAGAATGCAAGGGAGATCGCGCCTTCCTTAAGAAACTCGGTGAGATCATTAAGAGCAATAGTCGGATCCATGCTTGACGCTTGAAGTGTTGAAAGTTGTGCGATCACGGCATTCGCCCATTTCAGGGCATAGATATCTGTCAGAAACGCGACAGGTATCACAACGGTCGCGACGATCGTTAGGAAGAGTACGAAGTTTCGCTTGTACAGGTCGAACGCCTCATCGAAAAGGTCAACCGTACTGAGCGGTCGGTAACGTCGCTCGTCAAATTCCATAGTGTGAGATCGTCGGCGACCGCATATCGTTTTTGTGCCGAACTAGGCCTTTGCCACGCTCACAAGTGAAGGGCGGATGACTCGTCCGTTCAAAGTGTAGCCTTTTTGTAGTTCAGCGACGACACTTTCGTCCGGCAGCTCATCCGTCGCTTCTACCACCGAAACTGCTTCGTGCAGGTCGGGATTGAACAATGTGCCGACAGAAGGAATCGGTTCGACTCCCTGCTTTGCCATGACATCGCCAAACTTGCGAAGAACTGATTCAACTCCGCCGATTAGCAGATCATAACTTTGATTGGCTCGCGCCGCCGCGAGCCCGCGCTCAAAATCGTCCATTATCGGCAGAACTTCCTTGATTAGCCGCTCGTTGCCTTCGCGAATGATCCGAAGGCGTTCTTCATCTGATCGCCTCCGAAAGTTCTGCAGATCGGCCAGCGCACGAAGGGTGTTGTTCTTTTCTTGCTCTAGCTGTGCTTTCAGAACGATAATCTGTTCGGCGTCCGCTTCGGCCGCAGGAGCCGGCGCCGGAGTCTCCGTCTTCTTTTTGTTGACGAATTTCCCAGCCCTCTTGATGAGGTCCTCAAGGCTGAAATCTCCGCCGTCAATATCGATGACGTTTGGTTCATCGTCAGGTTCGACCACGACGGGCACAGATTTTACGGTGTCTTCGTCTGCCTCGATTCGATCCGCGCTGCTCTGTTCGTTCTGGTTTTTTTCCGACTCGGAAACCTGAGCTTCATATTGGTCTGACATAACTATAGTAGTATCCTTAAAAAGTTCTTGGAAAAGTATACCCCTTGCAGAAACACTGCGAATTCCGTAAATGTATTTGTTCCGCAATAAGCGTACGGTATAATGCTTGCCGTCCATCGCGTTGATGCCCGGGGAAGTGGTGTAATGGCAGCCACGCTAGTCTTAGGAACTAGTGCCGCAAGGCGTGGGGGTTCAAGTCCCCCCTTCCCCATCAAATTTGCTATTGACAGCAATTGGACGAGACGTGTATACTTACACTCGTTCAGCGAAAGCTAAACTAAAGACCTCTGCGGGAATAGCTCAGTGGTAGAGCATCTCGTTGCCAACGAGAGGGTCGCGGGTTCGAGTCCCGTTTCCCGCTTAGAAATCTCTCTAGCTTTTGGCCAAGCTAGAGAGTATTGATCTTAAAAACAGACGAATAGTCTTTTATAAATCTCGGTGTCCTATCGCCCTCCAGGTGTCTTCTGGAGGGCAAATTGAGAAAAACAGCATCTAGTTTCCTGACTTCTGAAAAATCTGCCGAATTGCTTTTTGGCGGGTCTTCCTCTTCTTTCAGGGTTTCGCCAGCCATTCCGATCGATGAAATTAAGTACGCAGCCGACGGCTGGTTGCTTGATGGCGATATCCGTCAACACTCCCATCGTACATTAGAGGCACGCCGAGCGTTGCTCGGCAAGCTCCTGTGGTTTCTTGAAGAGTACGGCCACTCCACTTGCGGCCTACTCCAGTTGCGGCAATTCATCGGACATATTTCTAGAGGTCACGAAGACCCCGCAGGACGCTGGGGTGACGCGGCTGATCCTAATAAGCCTCGCGCCACCAAACCCGTCCGTCCGCGCACGGTACAGACCTACCATGGCCACTTGCGCACGTTCTTTCGATGGATGATCGCGGAAGGAATGATTCCGTCGTCGCCAATGGAAACGATAGCGGCTCCGGTAGCACGCCCCGACCAAATTCAGCCGTTCACCGATGCGCAGGTCGCTGCTCTGACGAGAGCGGCGGGCAAGTCTCTTCACCCAAAACGCGACATCGCCATTGTGACTTTTCTGATGGACACCGGTGTACGCGCCGGCGAACTCTGCGGACTGAAGATGAAGGACGTTGATATACCTGGAAAACGAGCGACTGTGCTTGGGAAAGGGAATAAGCACCGCACAGTATTCTTTGGCAAGACGACAGCCAAGGTTCTATGGGTTTACCTTCGTGAAGGCGACAGGAATCCCGACTCTCCGCTATTCCAATCGGATCGCGGCATCCACACATCCGGCGCGCTTACGACCTCCGGTCTGAGACAGTTGATCGAACGACTCGGGAAGGTTGCGAACATCGAAGTAACTCGCTGCTCCCCGCACACGTTCCGACATTACTTCGCCGTAACATTTCTCAGGAATGGCGGCGATGTATTCGGTTTACAGCAGCTTCTCGGCCACACGGATATTGCCATGACTCAACGATACGTGGCATACGCGCGGAGCGATATCGAACGCCAGCACCGAGCGTTCAGCCCGGCTGACAGGCTTTCGCATGAGAGGCGGCGGTAGTTGGGAATGTCAACATTCCAATCAATAGGTATCACATTCGAACAGGTCGAAGTCGAAGTTATTCCAGTTCTCACCCGTTTGGCTAAGATCCCCTCCTAGAACAACTGTGACTGGTAATTGGTCAAGCTGGGAAGAGCCTACAGTGCTACCGTCCATTGAGACTGTGGCAATGTTTCCATTATAAGTAACGACAACGGTGTGTGTACCGCCTGGCGGCGGTACCGACCAGACCGTTTGCCCGTCTAGCGTCAGCCACTGTCGATTCGATTGTTGCATCAGGGATAACACCGGCGTTCCATCTTGCGCTTGCAATGTGATCCCGTCAGCGTTAGGCGTACCGCTTTCGTTGTAGCTATAAGTGAATGTCGCCCGCCAACGTCCGTGTGGTGGGAATGGGTTTGTACGCAAGCGAAGAAGCGGAAACTTCGGAGTTTGACCGGTCCACACTTGGAAGTTAGCAGTATTGTCCTTGAGACTTATCGAACCGTCTTGAAACACCAACCTGGCACCATTCGACAACACCTGCCAGTTTAGATGCGACTGGGCGGGATCGTGAAAGTCGTCACGGAACACTACATTCTCGCCACTGTTAGTCGTTGCTGGAGCCGACGATATTGTCGACCGTAAATTAGTAATTACGCTTTCTGGAACAGCCGGTGCGCCTTTCGCAGCTAGCGCCTGCACTTCATCTGTAGTTAGCGCCCTTGAATAAATCTCTACCGACCTAATTTCACCTAAAAACGGTAACTGGAAAACTGAAGATCCATGGCCACAGCAGTTGCCTATTCCACACCCGGCATGGGCTGCCGGGTCGAGAGAATCAAACGGCCGTACAGCGGTCTCTCCTCTTACGACCGCTGTTCCGTCGAGATAGATCGTTGCGATACCAGAAGTCACATCCAAGGTAGCAGCCACGTCTACCCATTGGTTTGTTGGAATGGCGGCAGGAGTTTGCAGATCATATGCGGAGGTGAGGGACTCTACATGAAAGTCTAAATTGGCATTCGTTTCGATCGCGAGTGTATATGGATCTAAGCCCGCACGGTCATCGCCGCGAAAAAATATTTCGTTATGGAAGCCCGAGCTAATGCCTTTGATGAAGATACGCGCGCAAATGGAAAGCGATCCGGTAATGCTTAATTGCGGAACATCATCAATTCCTAGACCGGGGTTGCCATTACCAAAATCATACGCTTTTCCGTCACTTAGTGTTGCTATCGTTGCGCCGCCAAAAGGAGTAGCCGTAATGCCTGATACGACATCGGTATAACCTTGATCGGCTCGCCATTCAGCGACTAAACCATTGGACAGTTCATTATCAGATTCTTGTGTGGTTAGTTGAGACATGTCCTTCATCGGCTGTTTGGTAGAATTCAAACCTGTGGTTCCTGGACTTCCCACAGTTGCCGCAGATACACTTAAGGACAACGGCGCCAACGTCTTTTTTGCGAACGCAGCCGCATGAACCTTGAACGGATATACGGCTGGAGATTTTGCTGCTCGAAAGATGGATTGCTTATGCCAGTATCCGATTGACCTTGCGGGATTAAAACGGCCCACCTGTCGCGCATGGAAGTTTGCACTTCCATGCGACTGTTTCACCTTTATCCGCACTGACGACGATCCATGTATCATTGCTATGCTTACTGAGCCGGATTGCGCCTGTGACGGGTGCAACGCGCATAGATTAAATATGAACGCCAGCAGCACCGTCAAGATTACGGGCATGATCCCGATTAGTGTTTGCTGAAGTTGATGCTTGACCGTGTTTAGTGTTTCCATCGTTAGTTACTTAACTGGACGTATTTCCGTGCAGTTTGCTCATCAGATTCTTCAGACTGCGGGTCTGCGGCGAGCTCGTCGGCTCGGATAACATCGGACCAAGCCAAGGCACTGTAAGGCTCTTCTGATACTATTTCCAATGCGTTTTCTCTCGCGGTTCGGCATTTGTACGCCAATTCCGCTTTGATTACATTAGCCTGGCGATCTGTAAGTCGGGTCCGACTGTAGTTGACTACTTGTAGAGATATGGCATGTAGGAGATGCTCCACGGAAACAGCTTGCGATAACGCAGCCAGATCAATTGTAACCCTCGCTTTCTCACCGATGGCAGTGCGGTTGGCATGCACCTCGTTAAAGCCAAAGGGTCCATGTGACGAGGACTTAGCGGCAGCGGCTGCCAGTTGATATGATCGTGCTAGATCGGTAGCTGCTTGGTCACTATCAGCGGACATTCTGTCGGCAGCCATTCGCAATTTTTCTGCTACGAGTATTTTGCCCTGAATTGCTTTGTCGGCAGTGTTTATCAGTATCGTCACCAAAAGCGATAGCGAGATTGCCGCTCCAATGAAAACAGAGGCAGTCCTTGCAAAATTGACAGGCTTAATTACCCTTGGACTTGCCGCGTAATCGGCTTTAATTGGAACTGCATCAACAGCATAAGTGGCAGCCGGCGCAAAGGCGCGAGGACTCACTCGACCGGCCGGCAGTCGCTCGCACCACGGACATGCGGGTGTCGTTGTGGGAAACCAATGCAGCGGGTCATATTCGCAACACGCAAGCGAATCCTTTGCCACGGTTAGAGCGTTCTGCCACTGCCGTGCAGTCGGTCGTTCGCAAACATTGACGACATCAAAAGCATGCCTGAAAACGTTTATCAGCTCTGCCGCTACCAATGCCGAAGCAGCGGTTAAGTTATACTCGATTGAAACATCAGTGGAGCGTGAAACAGTATACGAACTCTCTACAGCATCATTGGCCGTAGCAGTGATCGTCTTAAAAATTATGGACGCTAGCGCGTAATTATCGTGGTCACCAGAAACAATCCCGACATCATGGCCGGACGGGTCCTTTTCCGGCTTGGAACCATCTGCATCGTTTGTTTCAGCAGTATTATTGTGCACATAACCAGCGCCTTCCGTCTGATATCTATCACAGTTAATTAGCGTAGTTCCAATGCCATTTAGGATCACAGCCTCAGGCGATAGCTCGCCAATTACGTAACCTGCCTCATGAAGTGAATGAATTGATTTAGAGAGATTAATGCAGATATCATATAAATCTCTGGTGCTGGTATTTGGCAACCGAAACTGACGTCTTTTCGGATCTATCGCATCAGAAAGTGTATAGCGTCCCTCAAATACTGGCACCAAATACCCGGACACTTCAGTCGACGATAACGAGTAGAGTATGTCGGTCGGCCAGGCAATTCTAGTGTTATGCGCCGATTTGCCGAATCCGGAAGGTGGGTTTGCCAGCATTATCGCGAGCTTACGAGGCGGGATATCCCTAGAATTTCGAAAGACGTTCGCCAACAGGTCAGCGTGGCCGTTAACACGCAAAAACGATGCGTCTCGCGTTGCAAAAACCGGAAGTCGTTCTTCTATGGTAACTATTTCTGAATTGCTTCGTCGTCTGAGCTTCATAGCAGTAACAGGCACTATTTCAAGAGAACTGATCAACACAGATCAGCCTGTGTGTCAACATGATATTAGACATCTTACTACACTAATCAATGATCTCTCTGGGCGGAGAAAGGACAGTTTATCATTTGGTGTCAATGTGGACTACTCCACTGAAATGAGACAGTAAGTTAAGGTGGTATCCTCGGAAAGAGAATATCA
>PLAD01000363.1 GCA_003134215.1 Armatimonadota bacterium | reverse complement strand
AGGACGGATATGAAATGGCATCCGGTATCTCCACGGCGGAGTACCACGCGGACCTCCTGGTTCGTTCTGGGGCCAAATCGGTTCTTGACCTTTGCGCCGGAGTTGGTTTAGATACAATTACATTTGCACGGCGTGGACTGTCGGTCACGTCCTACGAATCTGATCCGGGGCGAGCACTGCTGCTGAAAACTAATGTAGAACGCGCAAGACTGGAAGCTTTAGTTAAAGTTGTCAATATCGATGTGACTATGGCCGATTTGCCAATTGCCGATGCCGCATACTTCGACCCTGCACGGCGGAGCGATGTGAGAAAGTGGGCGCCGGACGACCAAACAACGCCGTCGCTTTCATTTGTCGAACATCTGCGATCGATGGGCATCTCTCGCATCCTTGCCAAGCTGTCTCCTGCGATCGACAGGTCCCTCGCCCGTGTATTACACGCCGACCTTGAATTTCTGTCAGTTAAAGGTGAATGCAAGGAGGCTCTTCTGTTAATGGGAGACCTGCATCGAGGTGCAGAGACGACAGCCGTACTTCTTCCAAAAAACGATCGCTATTCAGGTACTCCGCTTGAATTCGATAGTGTGGTTGTAGGCGAATATCTCTGGGAACCCGATCCGGCAGTGATACGCGCGGGGCTCACTCAATCATTGGCCATTGCGCTAGGCGGTGGACAGTGTGACCCGCGCGTGGATTACTTTTTTACTAACACACCAGGCGATTCGCCGTTCGCGCAGTGTTACCGTGTGCTCGATAAAATTCCGTATTCGCGTCGCAGGCTAGAATCCGTTCTTGCTGGAGTCGGTAAGGTGATTCTCAAGCAGCGTGCGTTTCCTCAATCGATCGAGGAAATTGCCTCACGACTAAAACTGTCAGGTCAAGGGACGGCAATTGTGGTTCTGACTGTACTGAATGGAGAAAAGCTGGCGTTCCTCGTTGAACGAGTGCGCCCTATGGGCAGTTAAAGCGTGCCCATAACTTGGTCTGCTGCTGCGAGAACGGGTACGCGTTCGAGGATACCATTCAATGGTCGGGGCAGAGAGATTCGAACTCTCGATCTCTACTTCCCAAAAGTAGCGCGATACCAAGCTTCGCTATGCCCCGGAGCCCGACTATTATACTCGCCGGTTACGCGTTAATCAAGTCCAGGTTAAATGCATGTGGTCAAATGACTAAAAGAGCGGCACTTCGCGTAAGCTTTGTCGTCACTTTTTGAGTGCTTCGATACGCCGTTCTCCGGTGAGGGCGTATGATCAAGTTGTTGCGATGCATACTGGCGACGTCTGGTACAATCCACCGATCTACACCGCCTTGCGCAAAATCATTTTATGTCCTGTCCTCTTTNNAGAAGGGTTAAGTATGCACTCGACAGCCTCTGGCAGCCGGATCATTACAATTACGTCTTCTTGATGAACGTTTCGCCGCACTTACATGGGCATATCATCCCGCGTTATGAGCTGCCGCGAACCTTTGAAGGCCATACTTTCGTTGACGGCGGGCTTGGGACTCACTACGACTTGGACAATGTTTTGATCCCAGAAAATGCAGTTTTAGAAAACATTTCCGGACGCATTCGACATACATTGGAAACGGAGTTTACAGTTTGATAGCTCGACTTACTGGCGTCGTTGCATTCATCGAAGCGAACGTCATCATTCTGGACGTTAATGGAGTCGGCTACAAGGTATCTGTTCCGGTCACTTCTCTCGATCTTATTGGGAAAGTTGGTGATAAGACGGCGCTTGAGATACACACTACCGTTCGCGAGGATGATATTTCGCTGTACGGATTTCCCAAGCTGGAACAGCGCAAGGCGTTTGAACTATTGATCGCCGTCTCCGGTATCGGACCCAAAGTTGCTCTGTCGATTTTATCTGCGATCGATGTCCAGACACTAGTTGATGCGGTGGCGGCAGATGATACGAGGACTCTGGTCAAGGTGCCTGGACTTGGTTTGAAAACGGCGCAGAAGCTGCTGCTTGAAATCAAAGACAGGATGGCTCTGCTCAGTTTTGAAAGACGCGCCGACAAGTCGCTCACCTTGCCGCGAAAGCCTTCGGCAGATATGGTGGAAGACGACGTCGTGCAAGGACTTATCGGGCTTGGGTTCAATCGTAACGAAGCAAGACGCGCGGCTGAGAGAGCCCTCAAAGAAATCACCGATCCTGCCAATGTGACTATGGCATTAAAATTCGCGTTGAACCTTTTAACCGGGGAGAAGTAGTTGGACGAAACCGAATACCGGCAGCCGACAGACGATGATGAGCTGAGTCAGGCGCTTGCACTGCGGCGGGAGATCTTCATCGATGAAGAAGGCCGTGATCGATTGGTTGAATCGGATGATTACGATCTGACAGCGCACCATATCATTGCCGTAAGAGACAGGGCGGTGGTCGGCACGCTCCGTCTCTATTTGCTTAATCCCACCGACACCGACATTAAGATCGGCCGGGTAGCTGTAAAGAAAGATATGCGCCGCGAGGGTATCGGGCGAAGTCTGATGGAGGCTGCACATCAGTGGGCCGGAGCTCAATTCGACTCGATTTATCTGCATGCCCAGGTTCAAATGGTCGGCTTTTATGAAAAGTTCGGTTACGCGTGTGAAGGAGGCGTCTTTATGGAATCTGGAACGGAGCACATCGTGATGCGCCGCCTTCCCGAGGCTTCCTAACTTTCAACCAATTGCGCTTCGTCACGCAGTTTATTCACAGCTTGCTGCATGTCTACGAGTTTTCGGTAGTAGCCGTCGTGTTTCGCCAAGAGCTGGTCGTGCGTCCCAACTTCGACGATCTTTCCCTTTTCGATTACCACTAACCTGTCTGCATCGCGAAGCGTCGAAAGCCGGTGTGCTATCGCGAACGTAGTCCGTCCTTTGACCAGGCGAGTGATCGCCTCCTGGATTTGCTTTTCGGTTTCGGTATCGACACTCGCGGTCGCTTCATCTAAAATCAATATTCGGGGATCGTGCAATATCGCTCGCGCGATGGAGATCCGCTGTCTTTCGCCTCCAGAGACTCTTGCACCGCGCTCACCGACCCAAGTATCGTAACCATCGGGCATGCGAACGATAAAGTCGTGCGCGTTAGCGGCTTTCGCGGCGCGTAGGATCTCCTCCATGGTCGCGCTTTGCTTTGCGTAAGCTATGTTGTCGCGGACGGTTCCGGGAAAAAGGTAAGGCTCCTGCAGTACAACGCCGATCTGACTGCGGATGTCGCTCATTGCGATTTGCCTGATATCGACATCGTCGATCAGAATTGCGCCCTCACTAACGTCGTAAAATCGCGAAAGCAGGTTAATGATTGTCGATTTTCCCGCGCCGGAGTGACCCACGAGCCCGATCATCTCGCCGGGTTCGACAATCAAATTGACGTCATCCAGGATCAGTCGGTTTTTATCGTAAGAGAAGCGCACATTTTTCAGCTCGACCTTTCCATGGATATGCCGCATTCTGACCGCGTCTGCGTCATCTGCAACTTCGACTTCTGTATCGAGTACCTCGAAAACTCTTTCTGCAGCCGTGGTTGACCGCGAGACCCAGTCAGCAATCCGTGTCATCCCTTGAATCGGCGCCATCAGCATGCCAAGATAGACCAGAAACAATTGCAGCGTGCCCAGAGTCATTCCGTGGAGCGGGTCGTTTCCGTAGTTATGATAGACATCGTAACCCCCAAGATAGTTGATAATGAATGTTCCGGACATCGCGATCACGCCTAGCACCGGAAAAACTGTAGACATCGTCCTTTCGACAACCAGTTCGGCATTGAACAGAGTAGTCGATTTGTTGTTGAATCGATCTGACTCGCTCTGTTCCTGTGCGAACGCCTTAACTACTCTCATACCGCTGAGGACTGTATTGACAAGGCCGCCCAGGTTCGATCGCAGGTGGTAGAAACGGTGCAATCGTTTTTGCATCGCCTTCCAGAGCTTACGTGTCAGATATACAGTTAGCGGCAGCGGCAGCAATGCGAGCATGGTCAGCTGCCAGTTATATCGCAGCATCACCAGGAGGATACCGACGATGGTCAATCAGTTGACGAAGAAGTACTGAACACCGTCGACCAGGAAGTTTCTCAGCTCGTTGACATCCTGTGTTACTCTGGCGGTGATCGATCCGGCCTGGCGTTTATCGTAATAGCTCAACGAAAGCGATTGGAGCTTGGCGTAGACTTCCGTACGCATCGCGTAGACCATATGTGTGGAAAGCCACGCTGCCGTCCGGCCGCGCATAACGGTGATCCAAAGGCCGGCGATAGTCAACACGATCGATGCGAAGACAATCCACCCGATCCAATCGGAATGTTTATGCGGGATTAGAACCTGATCGGTCAGCACTTTGGTTGTATAAATAGGCGTGATTAAGGTCAAACCTGTGCCGACGAACGAAAGGAACACCATCCAGAAGGCCTGAAGCCGGTATTGCTTACCGTAGCCGGCCAGACGTGCAAGAGTGGCACGGCGGTCGATGCAGGCGGAGCAGATACTGGAATCGTCCGGCAGTGGGACTCCGCACTTTGAACATACCGGCCGCTGCGCCTGGCGGAGCAACGCCTCCGGCGGCGTTTCCTTTTTGATATAGGTGTCTATCAGGCGGGACGCCGCTGCCATGGGGCCGGCGAGGGTAGGGGTGAAATGAGCGGCTTCGATCCGACGTCCATCGTTAAGTGTCAGGACTAGAGCGCCTGCTCCGACATAAGTCTCAATTGTCGAGCCGGTTATAGCGCCGATTTTTGCCGAAAATATTACAGCGCCGTTCGGTTCACGGAGCTCTACGTCTGTGGGTGAAATTTCAAGTTGACGCGTCGTAAACCTGCGGTTCTCATCGAGGTCAAGCTGGAAAACGATGGTCTGTTCGTTCTGGAAGCGAGGTGATTGATCGTCGGCCGCGGCAACTGTTGTTTTCTGGTTGCCTGGAGGAGTAAATAGCGTCATTCAGTTCCTGGTTGAGGCTTCATGTTCGTCACGGCTGTACCGGTTCGCGGTTGGTTTACGCCAATTTTCAGGAAGAACTCGTTCGAGCGTATCGTCGACAGTGATAATTCCGACAAGTGTGTTATCGCTGTCCACCACCGGCAGCGCCAACAGCTTGTATCGCTCGAATTTATGCGCTACTTCCTGTAAAGCGGCTTCGACATGGACAGAGCGAACGTTCGTGATCATAAAATCTTTGATCTGAGTATCCGGCTGGGCGACGATAAGGTCGCGCAGCGAGATGACTCCTCGTAAATGCTCTTCCGGATCGACGACATAGATATAGTAAATCGTCTCAGCGTCCGGTGCGAGGTTGCGCAGGTGGTCAATTGTCTCGTTAGCCGTCAGGTGCTCCGGCAAAGCGACGAACTCGTTGGTCATCAAGCCGCCGGCCGTCTCATCACCGTAGGACAGCAGCTCTTCTACGTCCTCGCGGTCTTCATCTTCCATGTGCTCAAGGAGCTCTTCGCGACGGGCTTTATCCAGGTCACCCAGGACATCAGCTGCTTCGTCGGCCGGCATTTCTTCCAGAATATCGGCAGCTCGCTCTTCGTCCATGGTTCGCAGAGCATCTACCTGCACATCTTCTTCCGCCTCCGCCAATGCATCTGCAGCCGTCTCCACGTCAAGCGTTTGCAGCACTTCATTACGATCGGCCGGAGTCATTTGATTCAGAATGTGTCCGATGTCGGCAGGATGCAGCGTCGCAAGTTTTTCATGACTTACCTTGAGCTTGATCGGCTCCCCCGCATTGTGCGTAGGTAACGACTCAACATCGTTCCAAGGGATAAAGTGATGGCTCGTCACGCGTAAATGCAGCAACTTGTTCATTCCGTCAAGTGCAGATTCGAGGCCTAGTCTTCGCATTAATCCGCGCAGACCGGTGTCTACTCCGACCACACCCAGCAGGTCACCGCTTTGCAGCGGCGCAAGCCGGATGTCGTTGACCCGTACGACGCGAAAATCATGCACGTCAACAATCTGTTTATCCAGAACATCACGGACGAGAGAAAAATCGGTTGGTTGGGGCATGTAAAGCTGCACCGCACTGAGGGGATGTCTTAGACGGAATGATTTGCGGTCAGTGTCTGTCTTGAGCGTATTAAAGGGGAGAAAAAGAGCGCCATCTTCTGTTTTCACGTGGAACGCTGCGACAAGCGGGACCGGTTCAGACGGCGTAACTACTGCTTCGGTGATCGTACCGATGCGTTCTCCGCTCAGGTCGAATATCGGCTTGCCGATTAATTGTGAAAGGTACTCCATAAATGGATGGTGAAGTATACCCGTTTGGCTCAGACGGGTTCTATCGCCGGGGGGTACAAATCTCGTCGAAAAATTGTAATTTCTCTCATGGCTGTGTCTGTTGTCGGAAGACGGTGACGTCCTTCGATTTATTTGACATGATTTAAGACCCGTGATACAGTATCATACTCAAATAGTAATCGGGTGAGTGATTTAGTGCGTATTGCTCATATCTCCATTAGTCGTACTTTGTCTATTCAATGGTGAATCGGGTTTACATACCGACTGGTATTTGGAGGCATTGTTGGTGAGTAACGTTTTAGATGTTCAGTCGGTGGCAAAACGGGCTGCAGCGGTTATCGACCAGGTTCAGACAGTCATCATCGGCAAACGCGAGGCAATTGAGCTTGCGGTAATTGCCCTCCTTTCCAGCGGACATATTCTCATCGAGGACATTCCTGGCGTCGGAAAGACGACGCTTGCAAAGACTTTAGCAAAAGCGCTTGGCTGTTCGGTCAAACGCATTCAGTTTACCCCGGACCTACTTCCCGCCNNCCGGGACATCCATTTTCAATCAGCGGACCAGCACTTTCGAGTTTCGCGAGGGACCGGTGTTCGCTAACGTCGTCCTGGCTGACGAAATAAACCGGGCAACACCTAAGACACAATCTTCGCTTCTCGAATGTATGGAAGAAGGCCAGGTGACTGCCGACGGTTCGACCTATGAACTTCCGAAACCGTTTATGGTGATCGCGACCGAAAATAATATTGAGGCTCAGGGTACCTATCCACTGCCGGAAGCGCAGCTTGACCNNTATCCGCTGCCGGAAGCGCAGCTTGACCGCTTTATGGTACAGATCAAGCTTGGCTACCCGAGCAAGGCGGATGAGTCCAGGATTTTGACGCAACGCGGCAAAAACGACGCATTAGACAGCATTCGCTCCATACTGGACTCGGAACAGATCCAAATTCTGCAGGAACAGGTTCGTGACGTTTATGTCGACAACAAGCTTCGAGACTACGTCATCGAGATTGTGAGCGCCACTCGCGAGCATGGTCTTGTTCTGCTTGGGGCTAGTCCGCGTGCTTCGCTTGCTTTGTTGCGTGGAGGACAGGCGAACGCCGCGTTGCTCGGGCGCACGTACTTGCTTCCGGACGATATCAAAAAGTTGGCTGGGCCGGTTCTCGCGCATCGTCTGATGTTGAGGCAGGATGCCCGGTACAATGGCGCAAACGCGGAATCGATTGTAGCAGACTGCGTCGCTTCCGTTCCTGTTCCGATCGTTGAATGAGAGCGGTCAATGAGTTCTGACAGCCGTATTAAGCGACTGGCGCTGGCGACTGCATCAATCTTCCTCTTGATTGTCGGGGCGCTCCTGGGCGTCTCGCAGATGTACCTGATGGCCGTCGCTATCAGTCTTATCCCCCTGGTGTTCTGGTTCGTAGGTCTCTTTCTGCAGCGCGGAGTATTTTGCGAACGAGTGATGCCCGCCACTGCAGAGCGCGGTGAACGGGTCAAGGTGGAACTTTACCTTCGGAACGCCAGCATGTTTCCGAAGTTCTATGTTCGGGCCGTGGACCACTTGCCGCGCTGGGTGAAGTTTGACGGCGATGCGGACGAGAGTTCGATGATTCTCTATCTTGCCGCCGGCGAAACCGCAAAGGTTGTTTATTTTATCAGACCATTTAGGCGCGGTCAGCAGGCTATCGGTCCGACGAAAATCACGAATCCGGATCTGATCGGCCTTTCCAACTACTCACGGACTATCAACGCTTCCGGCGAACTTTTGGTGCTGCCTGAAGTCATACCTATCAATGTACAGTTTCTCAGCGGCGGCGCTTCACAGGGTTGGCGAGATCAGGAGAATGCCACAACCCGCGGAATTGGCACCGACTTCCAGGGAGTACGGGAATATCAAATCGGGGACGATTTAAGGCGTGTTAATTGGAAGACGACTGCACGGACCGGGAAGCTCGCGGTTACCGAGTACGCTCTCGGATATGCCAACGATATTACACTGGCACTTGATCTTGATTCAAGGTCTTACGGCGATGTTGACCAGAACCTGAATTCTGCTTTTGAGACGGCAATCGAGATCGCTGCGTCTGTCACGGCTGCAGCGCTTCGTCAAGGGTCCTCGGTGCAAATTATCACGAATGGTGATCTGAAGAGTTTGGAATCGCCGCTCAGCGGATCTGATGATACCATTGCGGTTCTTACTCAGCTTGCATTAGCAGCGCCGAAGGAATATGGCTCGCTGGCGGAAGTCATCTCGCGGTACGAGCTTTCGAACCGGCACATCCGGTCTTTGATCGTCATAACCGGAGCACGTCCCTACGATGGTGCATTGAATGTCGCCCTCGAAAGTTATCGTAAGACGTCGGGCACGTTAGCTATGATATTTTGGATCGACATCCAGTCGTTCAATGTTCGTGTACCTTTCACGTTCCTGGGGGCGTCCGATTATAAAAAGACTTCGCCGACCGTCTACGAGAACATTGTCGGTAAGAACATCGTTATCGGGCCTGAATCCGACCTGCATGACCTGTTTTCGAGGCCAATTCGATGAATGACAGTTTAGCTTCAATGAAAGTCGGAGATCAGCCCGAGACCGAAGATGCGATCAGTATTCCACTTTATTTGAGTGGACTTGCCGTCAGTATCCTTGGTATTTTGGCAGTTAATTCAGCACTGGGCGACAGCCAGTTCGGTTCGACGACGCTCGTGCTCACTGCGCTTGGATTTGTCTTTTCAATAGCATGCCGCTGGCTCCGGATTAAGGTTCATGTCGTCGAAGTACTTGGGTCGTGTGTAGTCGTGTACTTTGTTTACCGTTATTTGACACATTCCTTCAGCTTCGCCGTTTTCATTCCGCCGGAAATCACTCAAAGTGACCTGGTCATGGCGGTCGTACTGGAGTGGCTGACTGTCGTCCGCTCCTGGGTGCTGACGTCGGACGAGTCGGTCGTTTTCACATCAGTAACTTCGATCGCAATGATAGGTCTCGTCGGCGCATCGAATATCAACACCGAACTTCTGGTGTACTTCTTCGCCTACACAGTTGGCGCCACCTTTCTGATGCTGCATCAGAACTACCTTACTCAGCGATCCTGGCAGATCACTCGGGCGGCTCATGGATCGGAGTCGCACGTCATTACGCTGCAATTGATTCTTGCCCTTTTCTCCGGAATCGCAGCGATTATGATGGCGACTGTTATTGTTATTCCGCTCAAAGCGATCGGCTCTCATCTGTCTCTTGCCAGCACGCTGAAGAATTTTGTTGGGAATCAGCATGGGGGCGAAGCTGGACCGGCAGATAACGGCGTCACGGTCAGCTTATCGGACGATCCTACATTCAATATTGGCACAGGTGACGGCTTTACCGCTTCGAATGTGGTCGTTATGCGTGTCCGTCTCGATCCTCCTGGTGATTACTACTATCGCGGAAGGACCTATGACACCTATTTGGGCTCCGGCTGGAGCAGCAGTTCTAGTAAGAATGCGGTTCCACTGACAGCGTCACCCCAGTCCGCGGTAGGACGTATTTCTTACGTTCTACCCGAGGGGTTGCAGCCGGGAAGCGATCCTAGTGAACCGATTTCGCAAGTGCAGCCCGTACACCGGCTATCCGCACGATTCTCGATGGCGTCTGGAAGTACAAACACACTCTACATACCGTACGGGACAGTTCGTGTTGAAGTGCCGACCGGACAAGGCATAAATGTTTCTTCCACTCCGGACAACAGTGTCGGTCTCAACGATGCGGTTGGCGGGGCCTTTACATACGAGGCCTACTCCCTTTACCCAGACGCGTCGGTCGAACAGCTTGAGGCACTTCCGCCTATCGACCATAACACGCCGCTCGATATTCACGAGCAGTACGTCGATCAAAAGGGCGATAATATTTCGAAGGAAGATGAAGATCGCCTTTTTATTACCGCCAATGAGATTGTCCGAAGCGTCCCTCTGTATCGGCGTACTGAGTTCAATGTTGCCGAGGCAATTCGGTCGTGGGTGTCTCGACGCGCCCTCTATTCGTTGAACGTTGCGGCGGTTCCGTCCGGGCAGGATTCGGTCTCGTACTTCCTCTTCGACTCTCGCCGAGGATACTGCGATCTTTTTGCGTCGTCCATGGCGATCCTGTGTCGTTATGCCGGTATTCCTGCGCGAGTGGCGACCGGTTTTGACGGAGGTGTGCAGAACGAGCGGGGCGGCTACGACCTGCGGGAACGGGACAAGCATGCTTGGGTGGAAGTTTGGTTTCCTGAGTATGGCTGGCAGACCTTCGATCCGACAGAAGGTTCAATTCAAGACAATTCGGTCAACGCAAACTCTTTCGACTTAAGTTGGCTTTGGAAGTATCTGGCGGCAGTTCGCCTCTATTTTGAAATCCATGGCGTCCTTCCGGTAATATTTCTCTTTTCTATCGGCGGTGGGTTAGCTTATGTTTTCAAAATAGAGTTGTACGACAAGCGGTTCGGGCCGATCGCCAGCCGGGCGACTTCGAACTATCGAACATTGGATTCTGCCCTTAAAGCCTTGCCGGGAGCAGCGGCGCAGTTCTCCAAGCTGTCGGCTCAGGATCGGTACGCCGAGCTAGAGCGTTTTCTCGCCGTCGCCGGCTTAAGACGTTTACCGTCGCAGACTCCTGATGAGTTCTATAGGACTATCGAGAAGTCGATGGTGGTGTGCGGCGCCGACATTGCCGACGCCGTGAAGCGGCTGACCGACGATGTCACGTTGGCGTCTTATGCGCCGATTGGCCTTGTCGGAGAGAGCCTGGTCGAGATGGAGCGGGAAGGCGGGGGTGCGGCTGCGTTGGCTTTGATCAAGCAGAACAGCGCGAGCTTGCGTAAGATCGTCCACGACCAAAAAAGAGAAGCCGCCCTGCGTTAGGAACGCCGAGCGGCTGCCGTGCAACGTAATTACTTCGCGGCTGCGAGCGCCTTCTTGGCGTGTTCGGTTGCCCCGGCGAGCTGGCCTTCGGAACCGAGGTAGCGGTTGCGCGAGGCGATGAACTTTGCATATTCGGCGATAAAGATCTTTCCCGGCGGGCGGAAGTCGAACTCTTCCGGATGATCGCGGAAGAACTCACGGTGTACTCTGGTCCAGACCAGACGGCCGTCGGTATCGATATTCACCTTGCAGACGCCGAGCTTCGCGGCGGGCAGGTATTGCTCGGGATCGACGCCTTTTGCGCCTTCCTTGAGCTTTCCGCCGGCAGCGTTAATTCTTGCCACTTCATCCTGCGGAACCGACGAGGAACCGTGCATGACAAGAGGGACGCCGGGGATTGCGGCTTGAATTGCGCGGATTCGGTCGAAGTGCAGTCCCTGTCCGCCGGAGAACTTGTAGGCGCCGTGGGAAGTGCCGATAGCGCAGGCGAGGCAGTCGGCTCCGCTCTGTGCGATAAATTCTTTGGCTTCTTCCGGGTCGGTCAGCAGTGCGTTCTTTTCATCGATCTTGATATCTTCTTCGACTCCGCCGAGCATACCGAGTTCGGCTTCTACCGAGATTCCCTTGGAGTGGGCATGATCGGAAACTCTGCGAGTAATAGCGACATTCTCTTCGAAGGGATCGTGGGATGCATCGATCATGACCGACGAATAGAAGCCGCTGTCGATACACTCGTGCGCCGTTTCTTCATCGCCGTGGTCGAGGTGTACTGCAAAAAGTGCGTCGGGGAAAATGGTGTCCGCGGCGCGAATAATGTCTTCCAGCATCAGTTTGTTGGTGTACTTACGCGCACCCTTGGAAATCTGAATGATGAACGGCGCCTGCGAATCAATGGCTCCCTGGAACAAACCCATCGTCTGCTCGGCATTGTTAATATTGTAAGCGCCGAGAGCGTACTTTCCGTAGGCGTGTTCGAACAGGATTTTAGTCGAAACAATCATAAAACTCTCCTTTAAAAACCAGCATTATTATGGGTTTTCGCCCGGTTGTTTGTCAAGGCAAGCAAGCGGAATAGGCTGATTCGAGGATGGGGGAGGCCGATGCCCGCGGCGGGTTATGCTGCTATCTCCTGTGTCCGGTTATGTCCGGAATTTAAGTGTTGTAAATTTGGTCTTCGAGATGCTTTTTCTGCTCTTCGGCGGACGGTTTCTGATTCGCTTTTTTCGTAGGTCGACGGTGCTTGCTGAGCGATTTCGTTTTCCAGTCGGGCATTTCGCGGAGGGTGGCGTGATCGACGCCATCGGCGCGCTCTCAGATAAGCTGATTCAGCCACATATAACGATCTATTTTGCTATTCAGACGTCGTTCCTAGATGAAGAGGCAACGTTCGCGAACCCTGGCTCGGAACAACCTGTTTATGAGGGGGAGCTGGTCGGCAAAGTCGTTAATCTCCTGCCGCCTTCGCAGGGTGCGAACATCAATGCCAAGTTGTTCAGCGATCTCTGTGTCAGACAGCTGGTGGTCAAACAGCATTTCAATCGCCTCTAACTACGGTTTGGTCAGGCTTTTGGCGTACTCTTCCATCACAAATGTCCTCTTTTGTCCTGTTTTCCTGGTCTTATAAAAAATTATTCGGGTCCGATGTTGGGCGTCGTCTTCGATAGAAGAGGTAAGCCCATTGAGTAAATGAAGCCGTAGTAACTTTTAAGGCGCGGCGATAATTTGCCTAGCTTGCTTCTATGTTTCTTGATTATAGAACGGGTGTTCGTTTTTGTCAAGATGGTAAGGATGGATTTTTGTAGGAGGTGCGTGGGACGAAATGAAGCGGTATTGGACTGCTCCCTTTTCTGGAACGGTTAGTTAAGGTGTAACCTTATCCTTATAATAACCGACAGATTCAAATTTCAGTGGGCGGCAGGTGAGCGATCTGTAGTCTGGCATCGGCGATGTTGGCCTTTGCGTCGCATGCTGATGGGGATGGGGTTGTTTCGGCGGCGAGCCGGCCGATGATTCTCTTAAGCTCGGCAACCTTCTCCTCAGTGGAGATGCTTACCGGCGCCATGCCGGAATGTTGTATCATAACTGAAAGGCGATTGTGACGCCCAGTGGCATGCAGAGCGATTATGGAGGCTGAGTGCGATGAAAAGAGTGACTGGTATCGGCGGGGTGTTCTTTAAGGCGGAAGACCCCAACAAACTTATCGGTTGGTATCGCGACCACCTGGGATTGCAGCCGGAGGAATACGGAGCCTCGGTGAACTTTAATTGGCGCGATGCCGAAGATCCGTCGAAATCCGGCATGACGGTATTCTCCATTTTCGACAAGGACACCGAGTACTTCGGTCCCAAGAATCCCGGCTTCATGATGAACTTCCGGGTCGACGATCTCGATGCCGTTTTCAGTGCGCTGGCGGCGGAGGGCGTCGAAATCGACCCACGCCGCGAAGACTACGATTTTGGCCGGTTTGCGTGGATCGTCGATCCGGAAGGCAACCGAATCGAACTCTGGCAGCCGATCGGAGAGTAATTCGTCGATTGTTCGATCGTCAGCGGCGAAAGACCCCAATCGTCAAGTACCAGCAAATCGCTTTTCGCTAGCGCGATCAGCCTTCTGCCGAAGCTGCCGTCCGCCTTCATCAGAGCGAGTTCGGTGAAGAGCTTGGGTGCCCTGTTGACCCGGTTGCTTGGTAGTAGAGAGCAGAACACCCTTCCGCTGGAGGCGAAATTGTGGCACCCATAAAAACATGATGTTAACTGGTTGCCACGGTTTGAGTGTCAGCTCGAACGGTGTCAGTGATGGAGCGGATGTGGACTGCGCCCTTTTCTGGGACAGTTAGTTAAGGTACAACCTTCACTTTAGTATTGCCGACATTGAGCTGAGATGCAGGACGTGCCACACGGATTCAGGGGCGTAGTTACAGGTTACTGCCATAATGGGGCTATCAATGAATCGCTTGGCTGGAATTCCCATGTGTAATCGTTTTGTTCTTGTTTGTTCAGTGGCGTTGGTTTTTCTTTGCAGCGCCGATCATGCGGCTGTTTTGCCGAATGGGTGGGGGATTACTCCGGCTGGGCGGACAGTGATGCTGGCCGGGGATATGCCGGCTGCTATGATGTTGACGCCGGACGAGAAAAACCTTGTCGTCACCACTGCGGGGTATCACGATCATACGATTAATTTGCTTAATCTAAAGTCGGGGAAGGTCGTCCAAACTGTCGAAGTTGGGAAGATGTGGTTTGGGCTTGCTTATGATCGGCGTACCAATCAGTTTCTTGCCCCGGCAGGAGGTAAGGTCGATCCGGCTTTTATTCGGGGGGAGAAGCCGGAGGTCAGGGCTATTTCCGCGGAGCAGATTCATTGTTTTGGTTATCGCGCCGGCGGCTTAGTATCTGCGCTTCCGCTCAGTGTTTACGGGCCGACCGATCAATATCGGTGGACATCGGGTATTGCTTGCGACGCCTCCGGCGCTGTTTATGTTGCGAACACCAATAATGCAACTGTCTACAAGTTGGTGGACGGGAATGTCGTCGCAAAGGCCGCCGTAGGGAACAGTCCTTTTGCTTGTTCACTTTCTCCCGACGGATCTGTTCTCGCGGTTACCAACTGGTCAGACGAGACTGTTTCGCTGATTAACCCGGCTAGGATGCACGAAATAGCGCGAATCGTTGTCGGCAGCCATCCCTGCGCCGTTGTCTGGTCCGGACTCCAATCCGGTGCACTCAGGCTATTCGTCGCGAATTCCGGTTCGAATTCGGTATCGGTGATCGAAGGCTCGGTCGGCAGAGGTTGGAAGGTAAGCGGGATAATCAACACCGCGCTCACTAACGGTGCTCTGGTCGGGTCTACACCCATCGCTCTTGCCGCATCCCATGACGGTCGCCGTCTGTATATTGCGAACGCGGATAACAACGATGTTGCCGTAGTTGATATTTCCGACTGGACGGAAAGCAGGGTTCTGGGTTTTATTCCAACCGGCTGGTATCCGAGTTGTGTTGCAGTATCGCCGGACGATCGCACACTTTATATAGGGGTCGGCAAGGGGCTCTCGTCCCGCGCCAACTGGCCTCCACAGGGCGGCAGTCATCAGACGCATGCGACAGGCGTGGACCGTTACGATTATGTCGGGAACTGTCTCGCCGGCGGTATTTCTCTTGTCAAGCTTCCAAATGCGGAAATGCTTGCTTCTTACACACGTCAAGTTCTGGCAAATGTTCCGCATCCGCCGGCTTCGAATGCAGCATCCCGGGTAATTTTTGCCTCTTTTTCACGAATCAAGCACGTTGTATATATCATCAGAGAGAACCGCACATATGATGAGGTCTTTGGAGACATTAAGAGCGGCAACGGCGACGCCAATTTGGTGTTGTTCGGAAGCAATGTCACGCCCAACGCCCACATGCTGGCTGAAAAGACGGTTCTGTTTGACAATCTGTATGTCAACGGCGAAGTCAGCGAGGACGGGCATGAGTGGTGTAACGCGGCCTACGCTACGGACTTTACCGAGAAGGCGTGGGAGAATACGTACTCGGGACGCGGCGAGCCTTTCAATGACGAGCGACTTTATGAGTCGCCGGGAGGATATCTCTGGGACAACTGCGCAAGGCACAATGTCACCTATCGCTCGTACGGAGAGTTCGCCGACTTTACGGCATCGCCGAACTCATCGCCGGTATTTTCCGGAGAGGGCACTCTGGCAGGACATGCATCTGCGGCGTGGTCGCTGCTTCCAGGCTGGACAGGTCAGCGCGATCAGGGCCGGGCACAGACTTTCATTGACGAGCTTCATTCCGCAGAAGCGACGGGGGTTTGGCCTGACTTCATGGTGATGCATCTTTTTGAAGATCATACGGAAGGCCTGACTGCCGGAGCGTATTCGCCGACGGCCGAGGTAGCCGACAACGATCAGGCGCTGGGGAAGATTGTGGATGCGGTTTCGCATTCGAAGTTCTGGAGCAGTACGGCGATTTTCGTGATCGAGGATGACGCGCAGGACGGCCCGGACCATGTCGACTGCCACCGCACCTATGGGCTCGTACTCAGCCCGTACGTCAAACATGGTTTCGTCGATCATACGCACTACACGACGGCATCGTTCGTCCGGACGATGGAACAGATTTTGCACCTGCCGCCGATGTCGCAGTACGATAAGTACGCGACGCCGCTGACGAACAGCTTTGCATCCGCTCCGGTAATGGAAGCGTTTGACGATATTCCGCCGAAGGTGGATCTGGAGGCGAAGAATCCGGCCACCGGATCGGGCGCGACTGCATCGGCTAAACTGGACTTTTCCGATGTGGACCGCTGTGACCCGCAGACACTCAATCACATACTCTGGGAGGCTTTGCGACCTGGAATGCCGATGCCGGCGCCGGTATTCAGCGCCGAATCCGGCCCGATCGGAACGTTTACGTGTTCGATACGTTGATTTTTGACCTCCTGATTTTAGTTTGGCTCGTCGGCCGCACGCCGCATGATGGTTGCTTTGGCATAAAGGGTTCGTTTTACGTTGATTTGTTGAAAGACTACCAGAAGCGGTCGAATAGTTCGGAGACGGAGTCGTCGTGGTGGATTCTTTGGATGGCGTTGGCAAGAAGCGCTGCGACTGAGACTGTGGTGAGCTTGGTGGTTTCGATTGCTTTGTCCAGCGGAATGGGGATCGTGTCGGTGAGGACTACCTCTTGAATGGGCGAGCCCTGGATACGAGCGAGCGCCGGGCCTGAGAGCACCGCATGGGTGGCTGTGGCGGCGATCGAAGCTGCGCCGCGTGCGTAGAGGGCTTTTGCTCCGAAGACGATACTGTTCGCCGTGTCGATGATATCGTCGATCATGATGCACCGTTTGTCGTTCACATCGCCGATGATCTCCATGATTTCTACTTTGCCGGGCTCGGGGCGGCGTTTGACGATAATGGCGATTCCGGCGCCGAGCATTTCGGCGAACGCCCGTGCGCGGCTCACGCCGCCGACATCCGGCGAAACAACTACGACGTCGCTATCGACGTAGCCTTTTTCGCGGAAGTGGTCGGCCAGCATCGGCCCGGCATAGAGATGGTCGAGCGGCATCTTGAAGAAGCCCTGGATTTGGCCGGCATGCAGATCGACGGCCAGTGCGCGCGATGCGCCGGCGCTGGTGATGAGGTCGGCGACGAGCCGGGCTGTGACAGGTTCTCGCGGCTTGATTTTCTTGTCTTGGCGGGAATAGCCGTAGTAGGGGATGACGAGTGTGATTCGGCGCGCCGACGCCCTCCGGAAAGCGTCGACCATGATCAACATTTCCATGAGGTTGTCGTTGACCGGCGCACAGGTCGGCTGGACGATGAAGACATCCATACCGCGGGCGCTCTCTTCGACCATGGCGCGAATTTCACCGTCGGCGAAGCGGGTCAAGTGGATGCGGCCCAGCGGGATGCCAAGCTCAGATGCTATCCGCTTTGCCAGAGCGGGATTAGCGTTTCNNCGTTTCCGCTAAACAGGCGAAGGTCTCCCCAACCGTCCATTGCATCCTCCAACGCGAAATCGCGGCGCCCGCGCAAACGGGCCTGGCCAAACGTCAATTTGCCGGGTGCTTAGTACGTCACCTTATCCTTTGCTTGTACCCCAAACAGCAATAAATTCTTCTGTACCATAGTGAAAAAACAGATTGCTGCCGGTGGGAGTATAACAGACTGCTGTCGGGCGGTTATTGCTTGGGCCGGCCGAATTTTTCAGCGCGGCCGGCTTTGTTTGTCTGGCGGGCGCGGCCGAAGGCAAGTGCGCTGGGTTCTACGTCTTCGGTGATCACTGAACCGGCGGCGATGAACGCTGATTCGCCGATGTTAACTGGAGCTACGAGAGTGGAATTGGAGCCGATGAAACAGTTGGGGCCGATGACGGTTTCATGTTTGTTGACTCCGTCATAGTTGCAGGTAATCGTCCCTGCACCGATATTGGTACCGGAACCGATTGTTGCATCACCAAGATACGCAAAGTGTCCGGCTGAGACATCGTCCTCTAAGGTTGCTTTCTTCAGTTCGACGAAGTCGCCGATTTTGACGTTCTTGCCGACGACGCTGCCTGGTCGAAGGTTCGCATATGGGCCGACCGTGGTTCCGCTGCCAACTTCAGACGACACGACGTACGAATCACGGATACGGACGTTGTCGGCGATCTGACTATCGCTAATTCGGACACCCGGACCAATTGTGCAGTCTTCGCCGATGTCTGTTACTCCTGATATCACAGTGAACGGATGGAGGATCGTGTCTACGCCGATCTTCACCGCCTTGTCGATGAATGTGGAACCCGGGTCAGCAACTGTTACTCCACTGAGCTGGTGCTGCCTGACTATCCTGGCGTTCATTTTCGATGCTGCTGCGGACAACTCGATCCGGTTGTTGATACCCAGTCCGACATCGGGATCGTTCCAGACAAAAGTATTGACGCGACGCCCCTGGCTGCGAGCGATTCCTACGGTGTCAGTTAGATAATACTCACTCTGGACATTCGCCGGTGAGAGTTGTGCGAGCGCTGCGAAAAGGAATCCGGGATGGAAGGCGTAGATGGAGACTCCGACCTCGCGGATCTTCAACTGCTCTGAAGTTGCATCCTTTTGCTCGACAATCGAATGGACGGTACCGTCGGCGGCTCGGACAATACGCCCATAGCCGGTAGGATCGACGAGCTCTACCGACAGCAGGGTGACATCGTTGATGACGTGGGTGGATAGGAGGCTGGTGAGAGCTGCCGAAGTGATCAACGGTGCATCGCCGGGGACAACGATAATAGGAAGCTCGGTACCAGCAAGGAGTGTTTCCGCCATCCTGACGGCGTGGCCGGTGCCAAGCTGTTCGGACTGAAGCACATATTCAAAATCGTCGCCAAAGGTCGATTGAATGAGCTCCGCCTGATGACCTACGACGATGACGATTCGTTGTGCTCCGGCTTCGACCAGAGCATCGAGGATGTGTTGGAGCAGCGGCTGGCCTGCGATATGGTGCAGCGCCTTAGGCGTCTTGGACTTCATCCTCGTACTTTTACCGGCTGCGAGGACGACGGCAGAGAAGGGCTGTGACCCGGAATTACTCATAGTTGGTGCGGCGTTGCGAAAAGAGTTTTTCACTCCGGGTCAGGGATTCGAACCCCAATATGGAGCTCCAAAAACTCCCGTCCTGCCGTTGAACGAACCCGGAATACGCGAAGATTATACCGCCGGGAGTTAAAGGTGTCAACGAGGCCGCTGCCTTTGGCTTTTGGGGACGACGGGGGGGCGCCGATCCCACCTGGGGAAAATCTGGACAACTTTTTGCTGACACTTTTGCCGGTGTGGATTGTCTAGGTTTATAACGGCCTGCGGATTGTTTCGGTTGGTCGTTATGTTATAATATCGGTGAAAACCCTTCCCGGCGTCGCTGAACGGGTTGCACCGTTCGAAAGAGACACCCGTGACCGCAATATCGCTGCATCAGTGGTGGTTATACTTCATACATCTGCCGTTCAGGGAGTTCCTCTCGGCATCTCCCGATGTACTTGTCGTTGCCTTCCTGGTCTACTATATCATCATGCTAGCGAAAGGCACGAGAGCCTGGCAGGTTCTGTGGGGTCTTCTTGCTTTCTCCCTCATCTACATGGTAAGCAACTGGCTGAACCTGCTCAGTCTGCACTGGATATTGGAGCAGATGTTCTACCTCGGGCCGGTCGCTCTGGTCATTTTGTTCCTCCCGGAAGTGCGCCACGCTCTTGAGGAAGTTGGCCGGCTTGGATTTTGGGGCCGCGGCTTCGGCAATATCGGTAATGAAGATATGACCGATCTGGTGGGCCAGCTTGTGCGCGCCGCCAGCGTCCTTTCCAGCCGCCGCACCGGGGCTTTGATCGTTATCGAGCGCGAGACGGGTTTGAGTGATATCATCGACACTGGAACTCCGCTGAATGCGGCAGTGACGGTGGAACTTTTGGGCACGATATTTTACTCCGGCAGCCCATTGCACGACGGCGCCGTGATTATTCGCGGCAACCGGATCGCGGCGGCGGGATGCACGCTTCCGCTGTCCGACAGTCCTCATATCGAGACTACAATTCACACGCGGCATAAGGCTGCGCTCGGGATCTCGGAAGTGAGCGATGCCGCAATTATCGTTGTCTCCGAGGAAACCAGCATCATCTCCCTGGCATTTGAGGGTAATCTAGTGCGCGGACTGCGAGACGAAGCTCTGCAGCAGCGCCTGATGGAGATCCTGCAAGGGAAGGTCCGCTTGTCGCTGCGCCGCAGATTATTGGCCGCCGGCGGCGTGGTCTCGACCGCGCCTGCAGCAGGCACATCGGAGAAGCCGTCGCCGCCCGAACCGAAACCGCGGCGTCCACGAACTTTTTACGGCCTGCCGCGAAGTTCGAAAGATTAACTGAGCGCGAGTCCCTACCAATATGCTAGCCCGTTTCCTCGATAATTGGCCCTATAAGCTGCTTGCGCTCGCGATCGCCATCGTGCTGCGTGTCTATGTCGGCAGTACAGTCAACCCGCAGACGAGCAAGAAGATGACGATTCCAATACTGATCCGCGGTGTTCCGGACAGCCTGATTGCGACCGACTATACACAAAACGTGACGCTGGATATCAGCGGCCCGCCGAGCGTCATTGACAGCCTTGGCCCGAGCGATCTAGCGGCGACCGTCAATGTCAGCAAGGCCCATCCGGGAGCAAATCCGGCGCTTCCGATTCTGGTGACGATTGCTCCCGATTTGAAGGATCAAGTCTCGGTCAACAGTAAAGCGCCGAGCGGCGCGGCTGTCTATCTCGATCCGAAGGCGGACCTGTCCATGAGTGTGCACGCCGAGTTCTCGCGCACTGCGCCTGTTGGTTACGAATATCAGCTACCGACAGTCAATCCCCCCACCGCGCGTGTCGACGGGCCGGAGTCCCTGTTGAAGAATGTCAACCGGCTGGTCGTTTCCGCTGATATGGACAGCGACTCGCTGGCTAATCCGACGACTGTAGACGACACCGATCAGATCGTGGCGGTTGACGATCGAAACTTGCCGGTCGAGGGTGTTACAGTGACTCCCACGCAGGCACATGTTAGCATTCCTCTGCGCAAAGTGGGGGCGTTTAAATCGCTGGTAATCAGTCCGCAGATTACCGGGTCACCGAAATATCCGCTGCGAGTTTCGCAGGTCGATGTCGACCCAAGCATGGTTGTGGTAAGCGGCCCTGCACCGCTGCTCGCACAAACGAGCGTCGTATTGACCGTCCCCGTCGATCTGTCGCAGCAGACGGACACGTTTAAGCAGTTTGTCAAGCTTGACCTCCCGGCCGGTTTATCGGTGGTACAGAATCCGATCGTCGAGGTAACAGTCCACCTCACCGCAAGTCAACCGTCCGCCGCCGTCCCATCGCCGGCGCTGACATCACACAAGACTACTTTGGACGGGATGCAGTAGTTTCTATACTATATAATAGTAATCTTAACACCGCTGGAAAAGGAATATTAATGACCAAACTTGTGAAGGGCGCGAGGCTCTTCGGGACTGACGGGGTTCGCGGAGTAGCGAATGCGGAACTGTCACCTTACCTGGCAATGAGCCTTGGTCTCGCGGCGGCCCACTACTTCGGGAGCGGGAAGCCGTCGCCTCAATTTGTGATTGGCCGTGACTCACGTATTTCCAGCCCGATGCTTGAGGCTGCACTTGTCGCTGGAATCTGCTCGATGGGTGGAGTCGCGCACACTGCAGGCCTGTTGCCGACACCGGCCGTCGCATGCATCACGCGCCAGATCGGCGCTGATGCGGGCATTGTCATTTCCGCCTCGCACAACCCATTTCGTGACAATGGAATTAAGTTTTTTGGGAGCGACGGCTATAAGCTGGACGATGCAGTAGAAGCGCGTATCTCCGAACTGGTTTACGAAGCCGACGACCTTGTTCGCCCGACGGGCGCCGGCATCGGCCGCGTCGTAAATGACCCCGAACTTTCCGATCTCTATGTCAGCCACCTGGAAGAAACGGTGGTCGGGCTATCATTGGACGGAATGAAGATCGTGATTGACGGTGCGAACGGAGCGGCTTCGCAGCTTGGTCCGCGGGTCTTTCGCGAGCTGGGCGCCGAGGTAATCGAAATCAACTGCGAGCCGAACGGCGTCAATATCAATGCTGACTGCGGCGCTCTGCATACAGAACAACTGCAGAAGAAGGTGGTTGAAGCGGGAGCGGATATTGGGATCGCGTTCGATGGCGACGCGGACCGAGTTATCCTGGCCGACGAGTTTGGGAATAAGGTCGACGGCGACCATTTGATGGCGCTGCTTGGGATCAAGCTGCACGAAGCCGGGCAGCTGCCGGGCAACACGGTGGTCGGGACAGTGATGAGTAATCTTGGACTGGAAGCTTGTTTGAAAGAGCGAGGGATTTCATTGCTGCGTACGGATGTCGGAGACCGATATGTTTCGGAACGTATGCGGCGTGATGGTTACGCGATTGGGGGCGAAAAGTCGGGCCACGTGATCTTTGGCCAGCTCACCACAACCGGAGACGGCATACTCACGGCTTTGCAGACAGTGAAAGCGGTCAAGCAGGCGCGGAAGCCTCTGTCTCAGCTTGCGGCGATCATGGTCGAGTATCCGCAGATTTTGTTGAATGTCAAAGTGAAGGACCGTGATTCATGGAAAGAGGATGCCGGTTTCCTGGACGCCATAGCTTCGGCTGAAAGCTTGCTTGCGGGAAATGGACGAGTCAATGTCCGAGCGTCCGGAAC
>PLAD01000277.1 GCA_003134215.1 Armatimonadota bacterium | reverse complement strand
CCCACATCAAAACGAACTAAAACCCGATGCATCGCTTGAACTCATTGACCAATTTGCTTCCTTTCCAAAACCCCCGACCCTCGTCTTCACTGGCGGCGACCCGATTAAGAGGGCGGATATCTTCGACCTAGTTCAACGCGCCACCGAGATCGGACTTGTTACGGCGATGACACCATCTGCGACTCCCCTCGTCGACCAGGAAGCGCTGATCCGGCTAAAGGAGGCCGGTTTAAGCCGACTTGCCGTCAGTCTCGACAGTTCTGACCCCCGAGTTCATGACGATTTCAGGGGGGTGCAAGGAAGCTACGAACGTACGCTGGCAATCATGCGCGACGCGCGCGAAATCGGACTTTCACTGCAAGTCAACACCACGATTACAAGACGAAATGTCAACCAGGTGGACGAGATGGCAGCGATACTGGGGCCGCTCGGAGTGGTCATGTGGTCTGTCTTTTTTCTCGTGCCGGTCGGACGAGGCCTGATGGAAGAGCGCATCTCCGCTGTCCAGTATGAAGTTATCTTCGAAAAGCTTTGGAACCACGCGCGCACGCAGCCTTATGGGATCAAAACCACTGAGGCACACCACTACCGCCGTTATGTCCTTGAAAAAATGGGCGATCCACTCTTAGCGGGCAAAGGCGGAAATATGGCGCGTCCCGACCGGGTGCACCGTGCTCCGCTCGGGGTCAACGATGGGCGCGGCGTAATGTTCGTCAGCCACACAGGCCGCGTTCAGCCGAGCGGTTTCTTGCCGGTTGTGTGCGGAATCTATCCGTTCCAATCCATCGTTGATATTTACCAAAACTCAGAAGTCTTTCGGCAGCTCCGAGATAAGAGTCAGCTTCGCGGCAAGTGCGGGATCTGTGAATACAAATATATCTGCGGCGGCAGCCGAGCACGCGCGTTCGCGGTCAGTCGAAATATGCTGGGACCCGAACCCGACTGTAACTATATTCCAAAATCAATAAGGACCACTGAATTATGCTTAGCGTAAGCAATCTCCTCTGCGATCATCAAGCCGGAAACGAACGACTTCGATACGGCCATCGGAAACTCGACTTCGCCTACAGCGCCGGCGACCCATTCGATGGAGCGCCTCGCCCGGTAGTTGTTTGGAACGTCACCAAAGCCTGTAACCTGCGGTGTGTCCACTGCTATGCCTGCGCGACACCAGGGCCGGCGGAAGGGGAGTTGGCGACCGAGGAAGGTTTCGCCGTGCTTGACGATCTTCGCAGATTCAACGTTCCCGCTGTCCTGTTCAGCGGCGGAGAACCATTAGTTCGGCCTGACATTCTTAAGCTCATCGCTTACGCACAGTCGATCGGACTCGTGTGCACACTCTCCACTAACGGCATTCTCATCGACGATCCAATGGCGGACAAACTGGCGAAGCTCGGGTTGCGTTACGCCGGAATCAGTGTCGACGGTTCGTCAGGCCGCCACGATAAGCTTCGCGGTATGCGTGGCGCCTATAAGATGACACTCGATGCGATCGATCGCTGCCGAGAGCGCGGGATTAAAACCGGCCTGAGGTTTACAGTACACGCGCTGAACAGCGAGGATCTCGACGAGATATTCGATGTTTGCCTGGAACACGGAGTTTCCCGCCTATGTGTTTACCACCTCGCTTATTCCGGACGCGGCGGCAAGATGCAAAAAGTAGATCTGCGTCCTGAAGAGACCCGCGCGATTGTCGACCGGCTCTTCGAGCGAACTCGCAGATGCCATGCAGAAGGCCAGGCACTCGAGGTTTTGACTGTTGACAACCATGCCGATGCCGCATACGCACTGATCGAACTGGAAAAGACCGACCCGGTTCGTGCGGGAATGGTGAAGGAGCGTTTGGAAGGCACCGGCGGCAATCGATCAGGTTGCAATATCTCTTGTATCGATCCGGTAGGCAATGTTCACTATGACCAGTTTAGCTGGCATTACGATTGCGGCAATGTACGGGAACGGCCATTTAGTGAAATCTGGGCCGATGCGGTCGATCCACGCCTCGCAATCCTGCGCAATCGCCGGGAGCATTTGCCTGAGCGATGTCAGAACTGCCGATTTGTCGGAGTCTGCAACGGCAATCTCAGAACCCGCGCCGAAGCCGCAACCGGCAACTGGCTGGGCTTCGACCCGAGCTGTTATTTGACGGACGAGGAGATTGCAATCAGGTAAGCGCACGGGCACCAAATGCGTTTCGCTGAGCATCAGGGTCTTAGCTCGTCGATGTCCCATTTGTCTGCGGTACAATATTTTATGAGAGTTAAGGAATTAGAAAAGCCATCATGAATCTGAATGCCGAAAGAGCAGCACAGGTTTCTGAATGGCTATCGCAGTACAGCGCAAAAGAATCACGAATTGCAATTATAGATCTTGCGGGCACTATTTCGCCTTAAGATTTGACGCTCATGTCTGCAGCGATCAAAAGTGGCGTGAACGGGTTGACTTGGTCGACTGGTAATGCTTTATCTGCTCGATACAAATATCGTTATCGCGTTTTTAGCTAACGAATATTCTGTAATTAATAGAATTCGAACGTTGTCTAACCCCGATACTATTCACATTCCGTAGTCAAGTACTGCTAAGGTCACGGCACTGAGTGAATGTGTCGTAGAATTAAAACAAACCTTTAGCAACTAACGAGGAGAACCATGGATACAGAAGTAGACGCGCTTCGGGCTGTCGACGATAAGCCGGCGAAGGCGACGCGAGTAGCAATTATAGGATGCGGCGGGATCGCGATGATGCATATTAAACTGCTCAAGAAGATCCCGGGCGTCACAATCGTAGCCGGCGCCGATATTCTTCCTGCGGCATTGGAACGAATGAAAAATGAGCATGGCGTGACATCGCTTTATGAAGACTACAACGAGATGCTGGCGAAAGAAGGCGCGAACATAGATGCCGTCTCGGTGTGCGCTCCCAACGGAGTCCATCATGCCGCAAGCATTGCTGCATCGAATGCCGGCAAGCATGTCCTGTGTGAGAAGCCGATGGCAATGACTGTGGAGCAGGCACAGGAAATGGCGGACGCCGCCAAACGGAACAATGTGGAGTTCGTCATCGGTTTTCAGCACCGTTTCGAACCTCGATCAAAGATTCTCAGGGATAAGATAGCTGCCGGTGACTTCGGAAAGATCCTCTATGTTCGAGCTCAGGCGCTTCGCCGACGCGGCATTCCAAACTGGGGCGTCTTCGGTCAAAAAGCACTGCAGGGCGGCGGTCCGATGATCGATATCGGCGTACATATCATAGAAACGGCGCACTCAATTATCGGCTCTCCAAAACCTATCGCAGCGTCGGGCAGCACTTTTACGTTCCTCGGTGATAAGCCGTCTACAGTGAACTCACCCTGGGCGGGTTGGGACTACAAGACCTACACGGTAGAGGACATGGCAGTCGGTCAGGTGCGCTTCGACTCAGGAACCATCTTGTCTGTCGAAACCAGCTTCGTCGCACATATCGAACAAGACGTTTTCAATATTCAGATCTTCGGTGAGAAAGGCGGAGCGATCTGGGAATCGTCCCAGATATTCACCGACATTGGCGACTACATGGTCAATGTCACCCCCAGCTTCATAGGCGATTGGAGCATGTGGGACTACAAGATCCAGCACTTCGTCGATGTTGTCCGCGGCGAACGAAAGAATGAAGCGCCAGCCGAGCAAGGTGTCAGCGTCCAAAAGATTCTCAACGGCATTTATGACTCCGCGGATGCGGGCTGCGAAGTCAAGATCGACTAGCCAGCTACAGCGTTTCAACCACCGAATTGACTTGCGGCCGGTCTTCGCAGGTCTTTTCGGTTGAAATTAGTAGTNNGAACAGAGGGCCGGGGGTTCGATTCCCTCCGCGTGCACTTTCCCCTTTGAGCATTGAACGGCTCCTCGATTTCCTCACTCGGAATACGTAAGTAACTAAATCCTGGTTCGGAACCGGAGGCCGGGGATTAGTGAAAGATGTTCGTCAAAATTTGCTGGATTTTTGCGCCCAAGATGGTGGATTGGTCGTCTTTGTTGAGGGGGCGGCTGCTGTCGAGTTTTGACTTTACATCAGAGATGGCCTGTTCCATTCCGGGCGGACGAGGATCTTCGTTCGGCCACCAGTGCAGACGTTCGCTGTAAAGCCAGACATATTCGTCGCTGGTGTTCAAGCCGTTGTAAAGATTGTTTTCAAACCAGGTGTTGCGTTGATCGGGAGTCATGTGCGCGGACGTTACATTGTTGCCGGCTCCGGTATATAGGTCGTAGATGTAGTCAGTGTAGACAGCAAAAGCCGCCCGCTCCTGAGCGTTGTATTTGTTTCGCAGGTCGCGTGCGACATAGAGTGACGCGTTTTGATGAATATAGCCATAGACGTTAGAAAAATCTGTGGAAGTCGAATAGTAATACGAATGCTCATCCCCATCTATGAACTGGATATTGCTGTTCGCCGCCTGAAGTAGACCGTCAAAAAACGACGGCATTAAACCGTATCCATTGCCGCCCAGGGCATTTGCTCGCGCGGTGTCGTCGTACAACTCTCCCAACTCACGCAAGACTTCATAGTTCTGATAGAAGGACAGAACCTTTGCATTCGGTACATACTTTTGCAACACTGACATAAGCAGCGCACCTCGACTGCGTACGACAGCCGAATACTGCTCGAATGAAAGCCGGCTGCTGGCCGGCTGCTGATGGTAGTTCCACGGGTCCTGACCATTGTACGGCTCAGGATCGAAGACGAACCCCTGGCAATGTGCTACTTTTGCGGCCTTCCCTATCAGTGCTGCATGTGCGAGCACGATCTTCCAATCTGCATCGCTCGTCCAGTCCATCGTCGATGTAAACGTCACCAGTACGAAGTTATCCGTGAAGCGACCCCATTGCAATCCATGGAGAAGAGTAATCTCCGATCCGATTTTTTCCGGATCGTAGGTCGACAAATTGAATAAATCGCTGCCGTTATCCGACAAAGTAAACACAATGCCGTCAAAAGGCCGATCCTGCCAATTCGCGACTCCATCATGAAGCTCTTGAGGATCTGGCGTATCCCAGCCGAACTCAATTAGCTTCTTATTTGTCGGGGGTACGTTATTTCCAT
>PLAD01000343.1 GCA_003134215.1 Armatimonadota bacterium | reverse complement strand
GTTGGCAGTCCGGGCACAGGGCGCTGCCGAACTTTCTGAGCGAGAGAGAAAGTTGACTTGGCTTGAGCGCAGTGGAGCAAGATTCACATTGCTCATTCTGCTCAGGCGATTTGTTCTCAGTCCTAATGCGCTTGTCAGTCTCCGTGTCCTTAGAAGAACCGCTCTCGACCAATGCGAGGCCTTCGGCGTTAGACACAATCGACCCGGAGTTCGAGTTTGACGGCCGGGCGTCATATGTGCTGCGGTCACTACGGTATTCGCTGTACTGAACATGCGCTTCCGAAGCGCCGTGCGACTCGTCGAGGTCCGGCGCGAATTGTGTGCCGTATCCACAGACTGCCAGCGCTCGGCCGATAGCGCCGGTCTCAGCTTTCTCGAGCCAGTCGCCGAACCCCTTGATGTTCTCCATCTTCGTGCCCTTGGCCATTAGTCGTCCTTCGGCGTTGTAGACCGAGGCCTCGAAGATGGCGAACTGATTTGTTACGTCGATTGTCACCGGTTTGGTTTCGATCCCCCAATCTGGGTGGTCTGTACGGAACCATATGAGCCGCGCAGCAACCGGGAGATACTGCCTGCCGCCCTGTACCTTAATTAAGTGCTTCTTTATGTCAAACATTCTTCTTCCTCCTGAAACCGTTCACTTGTTACTTATCTACTCAATTTAAAAAGCAAAAACCGGAAGCAAGTCGCCCAACTTTTTTTGTATTCTTTCTCAGGACGAACAATTTATACATGCGTGACAGCGGCCTGGAATAAGTCAAATTAAATATCAATTAGTATTAATAATATGAGATAAATATCACGCGCCGTAAAGATTTGTTCTCGATCGTCCGAATTTCTAGTTGCGTTGTTAATTTAGAGCGAGCCCTGTCATGCCGATTACGATATGGAAATTTTAAAATAAAAATATTCATAAGAAAGATTGACACTGCAATCGAGAGGTGATATACTCAGCATGCTCTAACGACAGTTGGGTCATAAGCAGAGATTTATTTGCTTGATTCCAGCGTTGCAATGGTCGGCTCGCCTACGGTAGAGGCGTCCCGGCATAATTCGTTTGCGATTGTCTTGCAATTGGGCGAGACGCGATAAATGCTTGCATTTTTCTGCGCAGCAGCGGATACACCTAAGCACTGACAAAGGAGGAGACCTTGCAAGAGCAACTAAGAAAGTCTTCAGGTACCAAGGCGTTCCCAGCCAAAACTTTGGGTTCCGCCGGTGTGTTTACAATCGGACGTGGATTATTCGCCGCAGCGTCAGCGGCGGTATTCGCACTTTCACTATTCTCTTCGTCGGCTCATGCTTCACCGGTGAACGACCAAGTATCCATCGACCAGATCCAGACACGGTCGGCATCGACTGCACATCTTGTACGGCTATCGGCTATTCCTTATCGGCGCGTTATGCGGATGAGTGAATCGGTTCCGGCCGGAGATTTGGAAGTATCCAAACAAGGCGTTCCCGGGATACTCGAAAAAATCTTCCAGGTTACCTACAAAGATTCGACTCCGGTTAACTATCGTCTAATTGCCAGTCACGTGATCAAGCCCAGTGTTGACGAAGTGACGGAAGCCGGAATACGTACTCGTGAAGCTGCAGCGCTCCCTTCCCGATCCGGGTACTATGACAGGGCGCGCGAACTGGAGATGGTGGCGACCGGATATTCTCCATCGGAAGGCCCAGGTCGCGGCATCTGTGCGACAGGTATGCGCGCTGGTTACGGCGTGGTTGCTGTCGATCCCAGGGTTATTCCCTTAGGCAGTCGGCTTTACATTCGGGGCTACGGCTACGCAGTTGCCGGCGACACCGGCGGTGCAATTAAGCACAATCGTATCGATCTTGGAAATAGCTCCTACAGTGAGGCCGAGCAAGTTGGCCGTCGGCGTGTCGAGGTGACAATCCTCGCGCCGGCTCCTTAACAGTCGAGTATATGGGCTGTTAATCAGCGCATTAGTCGTCCCATATGTTGAACCTTTCTTCTCCGGCCGCTGTCGCATCATTGCTTCGGCGGCATAATCTTCGTCCTCAACGTAAGCTAGGTCAGAACTTCCTTGTTGATGCCAACATTCTTTCGAAAATCTGTGATTCGGCCGCAATTGCTCCTGGAGCGGGCGTTCTTGAAATTGGCCCTGGCCTTGGTGTTCTTACCAGACAATTGGCCGAACGGGTAGGCGCAGACGGGCATGTACTCAGTGTAGAAATCGACCGCGGTCTACTGCCTGCTTTGGACGAAACAGTCGGCGATCTTCCGCAGGTAACTATCCTGAATGCCGATGCTCTCTCTGTGGATTTTGATAACGAGGCGGCGAGGCTACGCCTTCCAAGTCCGCTGCATATCGTAGCCAACATTCCTTACCAGATCACCAGCCCGCTGATAGCTAAATTCCTGTTGATGAAGACGCCGGTATCGTTAATTGTCCTACTGGTGCAAAAGGAAGTGGCGACTCGTCTCAACGCCAGAGCGGCAACCCCGGAATACGGCGCGTTCACTCTTTTCGTCCAGTATTACGCGGAAGTAGAACTGGTCGGCAGCGTTTCACCAAGCTGCTTTTTCCCACCCCCAGAAGTGACCAGCTCTATTCTCCGGCTCCGGCCGCGAGCCGAGAAGGAGGTGGAAGTAGCAGACCCGGACCTTCTCTTTAAAGTCATCCACGCCGGCTTCGGTCAGCGCCGCAAAACCCTGTCGAATTCACTGTCCAACGATCCCACTCTCGGCTGGGACAAGGACCGCGCAGCAAACGCCCTCAGCGCCGCACAAATAGACCCCGGCCGACGAGGCGAAACTCTAACAATAGCCGAATTCGCCAAAATAGCCGCCGCAGCCCTCTAATGCAGCTCTAAGTCCGCCCATATGTACCAATCAACAAATTCGTTCCCTTTATCTTATCAATGATTGCCGTAGCCCTGTGTACCGCTCTGGGCTGTGCAAGCTTCTTGTTCAAAACTGATCGAGCTGTGCCTGCTCCGGCGATTTACGCGGCTCCCGATGCGAACGCCGGCGAGGCCGGTCACTGCCAGTTGCCGGATAAGTCTGGATTCGAAATTCAATCATCACTGACTGGAACCGAAGTACAGCGATAATTCGGAATTCAGGGCCGCACATTAATTTACTATTCCGCAACTAATAGATCGATATGTATTGCTGCACTCGCCGCCAAACCTCGATGGATTGACCTCCCGGCATCCAGTACAGTTTATGGAGATGTTATCGGAGCGCTTGCCTCTCGAACACGGTGCTACTTGACCTTTAGACGTGACGACGGTACCAGGTTTATTGTTTCACTGTCGCCTGCGTCCCGACGGTTTTCAGTTGTCGCCGGCATAATCGATATACGAGCGCAAGATGATTCCGACTCCGCAATTGTTATGCGATCGGACGGCGTCATTGAAGGCGCAAGTGGTTTGGCCTTCGGCAGAATAACTGTTGGTGCTCTAGATGATTGGGATGCAGTTCCGGCTGACGGAGTCGTCTGTTGGCTGCATGGTGGAAATCTTGTTATCTGGAATAAGGGCGAATTAAAAAACATTAAGCTTAGTGGCGGCCGTAGCGACGAAGCGACTCCTGTACGCGTAGTGCGCCGCCAATTCCTTCGTGCCCTGCCCGACTGTCGCCCCGACCTCCCAGCAGCGAATTTATTCGAATGTGCGGCTGCACCCGCTACACAAATCCGCCGCGGAAGACTCGGCAGGTTGGTTTTGGTTAAGTGGGCTCGGTATTGAACAAATCGACCAAAAGCGGACACGATCAGAACATTCGTTGGTCAATTGGCACCACCGACATCCTCGGGATTTCTAATAGGGAAGGGTGAGGCTCGGAAATCTGCCATCCTGAACTCTTAATGAAACATTTTCACCGGCAATTTCGTTTATGGTATAGTAAGTTTTAACAAACTCATGCCGCTGACATTACAATTACAAGTTTGGCTGTACTTCGGACCGTTTATCGCAGCGCTTCTTTTAGTGCCGACCGTGGTCGGCGTTCGGCCGATTATTGTTAACGGTACGCCGACGGTTTACTTCTGCGAGACTTCGCGGGATGCTGTCCTGAGCGAATATTCCGAGCATTCCTCGAGGGCTCTGCAGCGCAAGCTCGCTAGCTCCTATGTCTGTGGTCGGCTTACCCCGCCTGCTTCGTTCGAGCGATCTGCCTCGACTGTCAGTCCCGTCATTAACGGCGTAGCCTCAACCAGGGCTCCTTAGTCTTCGTCCCTTTCAACTTTCTGCCGACACGATCCAGGATCGTCCGCCGTCTTGCGCGACGCGATCCGGACAAACTTTGTAATCGGCGGTCGTTATTTCAGCACTATTCAAACTTTTTGGCGAAGTAGCCTCGCCGTGATGCCGTGGGAAATTTTCATGAACATATTACAAAAGCTATTCGACAACAACGAACGTGAAGTCGATAAATATCGACGTAAAGTCGACCAGATCAACGCCCTTGAGCCTAAGATGAAGGCTATGACTGACGAAGAACTCAGTGCAAAGACCGAGGAACTACGGGATCGAGCCTGCAGCGTTCTTGAACGAGAACTTGAAAAGCGCAGCAAAGCATGGGATGAACTCGAAAAAGATGATCGCCGCATCCTCTCCGACCTTGCTTTGGACCCGCTCCTTGTCGAAGCGTTCGCCGTTGTCCGCGAAGCAGGCCGCCGTGTACTGGGCATGCGCCACTTCGATGTCCAGTTAATCGGCGGCATGGTGACTCATGACGGACGGGTAGGTGAGCTGAAGACGGGCGAAGGCAAGACTCTGATGGCGACACTGCCGCTCTACCTCAACGCCTTGCTTGGCATGGGCGCTCATCTTGTCACACCAAACGACTACCTTTCCAAGTTCGGGGCCGTCTCGATGGGGCCGCTCTACCACTTTCTTGGCATGTCGGTCGGAGTCATCCAGGGCGCTTCGCCGGAAACCGGTGATAGTGGCGGGACATTCATTTTCGATCCGGAATATGGAGCCGGCGATCAGCGCAGCCAATTTATGCGGCCAAGTGCTCGTCGTAGCGAGGCCTATGAGTGCGATGTCACCTACGGCACAAACAATGAATATGGTTTCGACTATCTGCGCGACAATCTGGCGCGATCCATCACCGATCTGAGTCAGCGCGACCTCTACTTCGCGATTGTCGATGAAGCAGACAGCATTTTAATCGACGAGGCCCGGACTCCGCTCATTATCTCCGGCCCCGCCGCACAGTCTTCCGAACTCTATGTCAAACTTGACCGGATCGTCAAGAATCTGCAGCCGGAACGGGACTACGTGGTCGAAGAGAAGGCCAAGACCGCAGTCTTTACCGAAGAAGGGCAGGAACGAGTCGAGAAGGCGCTTGGTATAGACAATCTGTCCGATGCTGAAAATGTCGACTTTATGCAGCACGCATCTGCTGCTCTTCGGGCGCACGCGGTCTATATCCGCGATATTGACTATGTCATCAAGTTTAACGAACAGAAGCGGGTCAATGAAGTCGTAATCGTCGACGAGTTCACCGGACGACTGATGTTTGGACGGCGATGGGGAGATGGACTTCACCAGGCTGTTGAAGCAAAGGAAGGGGTCAAGATTGAGAACGAATCGCAAACCTATGCGACAATTACCTTCCAGAACTACTTCCGACTATACACCAAGCTCTCTGGCATGACCGGTACAGCAAAGACCGAAGAGGAAGAACTTCGCAAGGTATATGCCCTCGATGTCGTCCAGGTTCCTACCAACAAGCCGATGGTCAGAACCGACCTCCCCGATGTCATCTACAAAACACAGGAAGCAAAGCTGCGCGGTATCGCGCTGGAGATCCTCAAGCTCTACGTTCGCCAGCAGCCGGTGCTGGTCGGAACTCGTAATATCGAAATGTCGGAACGTGTCTCGGAGCGCCTCAGCTTCGTCCGCCTTGAGATGCTCGCCCTTGTCACCGTTCTGCGCGACAAGATCGATAATGCCAAACTAGACAAGGAAAAATATGCTGAATGGAGCGCTCTGCTTAACACCCGCCTCGATCAGCTCACTCTTCCGAAGCTAGCGATTATTGCGCGTGAATTCGATCTTCCGTCCAACCCCCGCGATCCAAAGATTATAGAACTTTTGCAGAAGCTGCTGACAGTTGACAAGGCATCGTCCGAACTCATCCACGAGGCGCTGCTCCACGGTATTCCGCACAACATCCTGAATGCCAAGTACCATGAGAAGGAAGCGCATATTATCGCCGAAGCAGGTCGCAAGGGCGCGGTGACTATCGCGACCAACATGGCTGGACGAGGCGTCGACATTCTCCTCGGAGGAACCGTCGTGCCGGCCGATCCGAATGATGAAGAGGCCGACGAAAACGATGTCAATGCGCTCCCTTCGTTTAGACGAGGCGGGAGCCGAGAAAGCAACACTGCAATGACATCGCTGCAGGAACAGGAGACGGATGCAGAGCATCGCGCAAAAGCAAACGAGGTTCGCGCAACCGGCGGATTGTTTATTCTGGGTACTGAGAGGCACGAGTCGCGACGAATCGACAATCAGCTCAGAGGCCGAGCCGGACGACAGGGCGATCCAGGCTCTTCCCGGTTCTTTGTCTCGCTAGAAGACGAACTCTGGCGTCTCTTCGGCGATAAAACACAGTCTCCGCTCCTCGCAAGCTGGTCTGAAGAGCAGTCGATCGACGCCAAAATCCTCTCCAAGATGATCGAACGGGCGCAAAAGAAGGTTGAAGCTCACAACTTCGATATCCGTAAGAACGTTCTTAATTACGACGACGTGATGAATACGCAGCGTGAAGTCATCTACGGACAGCGAAGGAAGGTTCTGGAAGGCGCAAATCTCTCAACTACCATGGTCACCTATCTCAAAGAGGTCGTCCAGGGCGAAATGTCCGTTTACGCTCCCGAGAGTGCTGCGCATGAAGAATGGGACCTGGAAGGGCTCTATAATAGCCTGTCACAAACGTTCCCGCTTCAGGCTTACATTGCCGATCCCAAGGAACTTGAACTGAAATCACATTCGGAGCTTGAAGAATTCCTGACCGGAATCGCCGACAAAGCGTATGCCGATAAGGAAGCCTCGTTCGGTGCGCCGATTATGCGCGATATCGAACGGCACTGGACAATGATGGTCCTTGATCGGCATTGGATGGAGCATCTTTCCAACATGGACCACCTCAAGGAAGGAATCGGTTGGCGCGGCCTCTCAGGTCAGGACCCGGTTGTCCTGTACAAGAAGGAAGCGTTCGACATGTTCCAAGGCCTGCTTGGCGGGCTGCAGGATGAAGTCATTCGCCTTATCTTCAATACCAGGCTCGAACCGGCGCCGCAGGTCAACACGGTCCCGAAAGACTTGCTGGAAACAATTCCGGATGCAGGCGACGGTATCGAAGACGCTCCGCCTCAGGGACAGCCCGCTTTCGAACGGCGTGCTGCACCTCTCGCCGCTGCTGCCGCCGCTTCGACTGCATCACGACCTGCTCAATCTCGCCGGGTAGGAAGAAACGATCTCTGCCCGTGCGGAAGCGGTAAAAAATACAAACTCTGCCATGGTCGCTAAAAAGATCGACTAACGAGAAAAGAGGGCGGTGCATAACGCACTGCCCACTTTTCGGATCGCCTATTCTTCAGTTGGGTTCTTCTGCCGTTCAGCCATTGTAGCTGAACGCTTTTTTCTTGCCAATATCGTTCAGATTGCCATCCTGCCCCGTTTCGGTAGCCGATTTCGTGCTGCCAGGGTCCACATCGCCTGCCGCAGGAGAATCTTCACCCGGACTATTGTAAAGGCCGCCCGGCCGAATCCCCGGATAACCTTCCTCTCCGTGCGTTATCTGCGAGGCATCCTTTTGCGGAGTATCGGATGTACCCGGGGAAAGCTCGGTCGAGTTATTAAAGACCACCGGGCCGCTGCCGTCCGCATCCGGGTTCTCAGTGACCAATATGCCTTGTTCACTAGTCTGTTGCGCTGTTTTATTCATGCCCAGGTTTTTCCCGCGGCGCTAATAAATCAAACCAACGCAGCAGTTTCTCCGGATTGAGCGCTTACACTGGACCGGTTGGTTACCGATCGATTACCGCCCCGTGCTCCGCTACGGACATAAGGGTCGTTTGGGCGTAGGCTCGAAGGCTGGGGTTTGGATCTGAGTCGGCTATCTGTTCAAGAGCAAGTTTAGCGTGGAAACATTCAACTGGGTAGGTGATCTCGGTGAAGGTACTTTTCGCCAGGTCTCCTAGCCGTTCAATTGCTTAAGTAAGCAGCAGGACTGTGTAGTTGCTTTCGGCGCTTGCAATGTACCAATCGACCCCGGAGGCCTTCGCCGGAGATGAAAGACCGAGAGCTGTAGCATGTGAACTTGCCGCGATTTTGACTTCGTGAGGGTGATCGTGCAGCGTATACTTGATCAGATAAGCTGCTGGAGTGATCAGTGTGACCAGGCATGCGACTCCAACAATTCTGAACATCCACATCCAAAAAGGGGGCGCTTGCATCTTAGAGTAATTACCCATAGATGAATTTTACCCCGCGTTGTGCTATAATGTTTGGCTGAACTTTTGTGCCGATTGGAAATCGGCTAGCCGCAAGGGTGGCTGTTTGAGAGGAATGAACGATGAAGCGACCGTATCAACCAAATGTACGACACAGAATGAAAACCCACGGATTTCGTGAAAGAATGTCGACCTCCGATGGCCGAAACGTGATCAAGCGCCGCCGTCTCAAGGGACGATATCGGCTCGTAGTGACCGAAACGAACTAGTAAGACCGGTAACGACCTTGCTCACTCGTCGGATACGTCTGCGAAGCGGCAGGGACTTTCGAGCTGTTTACAGCAGGTGTCGTACCGTCTCCTCGCCGGGGCTAGTGCTTTCAGTACGTGAGTGGAAGCACGGTCGACCCGGACAGGACCAGGAAGACCCGCCATACGCGCGGTTTGGCTTTTCTATTTCGAAGAAGACCGCGAAGCGGGCACACGATCGAAACAAATTAAAACGTCGACTGCGAGAGATCGTTCGTCAGCGTATTCTGAATGAGTTGAAAATCGCCGTCGACACCGACATCATATTTAGCGCGCGCATCGCGGCCGTTTCTGTTGCGTTCGAAGATCTGGCCGAAGATGTAACGTCGCTCTTAAGCAGTTCAGGCCTATTGCGGAACGAAAGTTAATGATCGGGCAACTTGTTGTCGCTTTGATCCGTATGTACCAGGTAGTTTCACGATTGACTCCTTCCGTCTGTCGTTTCCAACCAACATGTTCCGAGTACGCGGCTCAAGCGGTAATCCGCTATGGCGCCGCCAAGGGTTTGTTTATGGCGGCCAGACGGATTGTGAGATGTCATCCCTGGAACCCGGGCGGCTATGACCCGGTAAAATAGTAAAGGTTGTGTTCGATTCGGTACCGTAATATTTTGAAATTTTACTTAAAACTCCTGTCCGCCGTTGCTGTCGTACTTTTGATCGCTTCTGCCTCGACGAGTCGTGTTTTGGCTCAAGGCGATGGCTCCGCACTACCGCCTCCTCCTGCTTTAGCTATCGCAAATAGTTTGATCGCTCAGCATAACTATGTTGCGGCAATCAAAAAACTGACAGAGATCACCTCCAGCCGAACTTACAAAGACACCGTGTGGGCGCCGGAAGCAGTCTACGAAACTGCGCATGTCGAAGAAGACATGCGTCACAACCATCCGGCGGCGATGACTGCCTACAACAACCTGCTGAACTCCGAGTCCTACCAGAGCATTAGCTATCCGCACAAGGCAGTTGCCGCTGCAGAGCGAAAGGCTTTGGCAGAAAAGATCGACACGCTCTACTCAGAGAGCGGCGGCCTGAAGGGGTTTGAGTGGCGCTTTATCGCGTTCTTCGTCAATCTCACCGGCGCCAAGAGTTACTCTTACTGGCTTGCACTGGTTTTGATATCTGTCGCGGTCCGTTTGCTGCTGACCCCTCTGACAATCAAGCAATACAAAAGCATGCGGGAAATGCAGCGCCTGCAGCCGCTGCTCAAAGAACTTCAGGCCAAGTATAAAGACAATAAAGATGTCCTCGGCCCGAAGACAATGGAGCTTTACAAGGAAAATGGAGTAAACCCGGCGGCTGGCTGCGTCCCATTAGTCTTGCAACTCCCGATCTTCTGGTTCATGTATCAGTGCGTCTTTGCCTACCAATACCACTTTACTGCGGGAACGTTCTTGTGGATTGGAAGTCCGCTGCATAAGCAGTTCCCGGACATCATTGCAGCCGACCTGAGCCAGCCTGACGAAGTACTGCTGTTTCTCTATGCGGTGAGTATGTATGTTACGCAGAGGATGATGCCGCAGACAGACCCGACTCAGGCGGAAATGCAGAAGACAACCGCCTTAATGACTTCTGCGTTCTTCTTCATCTTCTTCCAGAACTATCACTATGCCTCCGCATTCGTGCTGTACTGGCTGATCTCGAACCTGCTCTCGACAGCGACCCAGATGTACTTTATGAGAAGAGGGGATGGGACCCCGCCGGGAACCACGCCGATCATGCCATCGGACGGAGGCGGTAATGGAGCGAATTTGCCCAACGGTAAGACACCGCCGCAGCTTAGCGGCGGTTCTGCGAACGGCACGCCTCGCTCTCTGCGGTCGGTACAGGGGACGGCTCGTGGAGTCATTGCTCCAAAGATCCATCCGAAAAAGAAGCGACGCTAAGTAATTGCCATGGTTGGCAGAGAGTGAGGACTGTAATTTGACCGATTTAACGCAGACACAGACTTTAACAGACGAAGAAGATTTGCCGAAGGAAGCTATTGCTTGCCTTGCAAAAATCTTATCGCTTGGCGGCCTCGACGTTACCGCATCAATTGGAAAAGTAACTGACGAAGAAGTGACTCTTGACCTGCAAGGTCCGGATGCCTCGCTTCTTATCGGTCGACACGGGCAAACCCTGGATTCGCTGCAGTATCTTGTCCTTGTGATTCTTAGTTCAGTACGACTGTCGCAATCTTCCGTGCGCATCAGCATCGATGTAGAAGGCTACCGTCAGCGACGGATTGAGACACTGACTCGTTATGCCCTGTCGCTAGCGGCGCAGGTCCACGAAACCAACGAAGAAGCCGTTCTAGAGCCTCTCAACCCGTTAGAGCGACGTATCGTTCACACGGCGCTTGTCGACAACCCGCACGTCGAAACCTATTCCGAAGGTTTTGGCCAGGATCGCCATATCGTCATTGCTCCTAGAAAGTCCTCGACTGCCGCCGAAACCACCTAGAACGGTCTCCGTGACCTTCGACCTTTTACTGCCATCTTTGAAAATACTCAGCCTTTGCCTTCTCGATCTGTCCAAGATCGCTGGAGGCATTTTCATGTTTTGGCCTGCAAGTTGTTAAGACGCAGACATAAAGGGAACGGATTGTACAGCGAATTGTATTAATGTAGAAGAAGTGTGAAGGGTAATAGGCTTATGGTAAAGAGGTTGAGCGCGTGACAGTTTACAGGATGGGTTTTTTCTTATTCGGCGTTTTAGGTACGGTCATACCTTTCAAACTGGCTCAGTACATTCTTAAAAGACTGTATTCGCCGGATGTTACAGGACTGCCTGTTCCAACGAGCATAAGTTTTATCGCGTACGGTACAGCGCTGGCTGTGGCGACTGTTGCGGTCTACTTTAGCTATGGCGCGATCATTAAAGACCGAGAACCCTCAGATCGTAAAGACGGACTCGACCATGAAGAAGACCTGCCCTATTAATAGACAGGTTTCAAACGTTCACTATCGTATCTAATAGAATCAGTAGGCACTGCTTACAACTCAGATATTATCGCCGATTTGCTGTAGCGTATAGGTGGGAGTCGGAGTCGTTGTCGGTTCTAGAAGCAAGAAAGTGTATCGGCTTCCGGCAGTAACGCTGAAATTCGTCGGACCAGCCACGATGGTGTTTGTCCCGGCTTCGTTAACCTGCACTTTGACACTGCCTGCTGCAACGTTCGAATAGCCGAATTGCTGCAGGGTGAACGGAGTGCCTTCGCCAAGCTGTACCTGAGATACGCCGACTACCGTTGTTCCGGGGTAAGCATATCCCGACTTTTCCTTCTGACCATTGATATAAACATCGACGGCGCCGGCATCGGGTGCATCATGAATCAATCGATAGCGAGAATCGCCGGACGGCGGGGCTGTCTGATCGTCCGCAGTGATATCGAGTATAGGTGACGAGGTACCGAACTGCTCATCCGCTCGACCCAGAAGTATTGCCGAATAGGCAGTTCCCGCGTTGAGGTTAGCTGGAAAAGGTGTGGTCGCACCGCCGGTAAGACCGTTCACCGCCCAGGCAAATGTCGATGCGCCGCTATTAACATAAAGGTACGGTGTGACTTGTTCGTAGTTCTGATCGCCGTTTGCCGAACCATTGTTTATATAGATAGCCGCCTGCGCGGTCGTTCCAGTCGCGCCGTCATAGGCTCTGATACGTGAAACGTTCGGGCTGAGTGATGATCCGCCGCAGCCTGATATAAAGAGTGCAGCGACGGATAGACCTGCCGCCGTGCCGAGAATTCGATTCATTCAGTCACTTCCTCTAGTGCTTGTGTAGTAATGGTGGGCGCCGCTAGT
>PLAD01000136.1 GCA_003134215.1 Armatimonadota bacterium | reverse complement strand
CGTTTCCTCGCCAACGGTCACAATTTCCTGAGCTACCGTCTGCCGATCTATCGGCCCGGAAACGGCGCACTACTTGCGGCAGTCGCGATAATGGCAAACGACCTGCCCAAAGAAGGCGAATGGCGGATTGTCGCGGAAGGCTTCCCTGCAAGGCTCTAACGAGCCTGCGGTCATGGCATCATCATCACGCGGCGCCGCAGTATCAGCTGGCGGCCGGGGCTTTCGGCGGAGTGGGCGGCGGAGGTGCTGCGGCCTTGATCGCGTTCTGCGCGTCCACAAAAGCGTTGAGCGCACCAAGGACGTCGTTGAAAAAGCCGCTGCCGTAGCTTACCATGACCCCGACGACCACTCCTTCAACTGCGGTTTCAACTTGGACGGAACTTATCCAGGCGAATGGAAGGTCGTCGCCGTTTTTGAAAAGATCGGTGATAGGCCGAAGCCCCGTTGTCCAGTCGAGAACTGCCCCGAAAAGGGCGCACCAGAGATGCAGGTACGTCTGCCGCTTCTTTTCCTTTTCCGAATCGGGGAGGGTCGAAGCTAAGCTGGGAAAAAATTGTTTAACCACGTATTCGGTCAGTGTCTGCGCCGCCGTAGAGAACGCAACCATGAGAACGAGAAACTGCTGTACTTGCGCCATTTTGTTTATCCTTAATCGCCGAATTCGATTGTGCTTGAGCTTTTAGTCAGGCGAGACCTCCGGTTCGTGCAAGCTTGAGCGCTTCAATTGCCGCTCCCCGCGCGCCTGCCGTATCTCCGTTTGGCATCACATAGATGGGTATGTCGACCTGTTCGTTCCGCTGCTGCGGCATTGCACGCCGAATCTCCGTAAGAAACCAGTGCTGGAACTCGCGTCCCGTTTCCAGTGCGCCGCCGCCGACGATTAAAGCATCCGGGTCGAACGTGTTGATCATCTCGTCAAAGAACAGGCCGAGAGCATTGGCCTGGACACGAAAGACTTCTCGGCAAAGCTTGTCACCTGCCTCGGCCAGGCCCCGCACTTTCTTTGCGGCGACGTTTGAGTCCAAATGGCTTAGCTCGTGGTTCGGATATTTGCCGAGAAAGAATGGAAGGATATTCTTTTCGATGCCGGTGAGCGAACAAAGCGATTCGAGATCGCCGATTCGGCCGCAATTGCACTTTGGGGTGAGCCCGTCTGTTCCTGCGATGTTCTGGTAGGGAAGGAGTACATGGCCAAGTTCGGCTCCAAAGCCGTTTTTGCCTTTGATGACATTGCCTTCGACAATAATGCCTCCGCCATTGCCTGTGCCGATGACACTGGAAATGGACGTTTCACGGCTTTCCGATCCAAAGATCGAATAGTGGCCCCAGATTGCCGCCGCATTGGCATCGTTGAGATAGGCGACCGGCTTTTCCAGGATACGCGCAAGAGTCCCGCGGATGTCAAATCGCGACCACTCTGCGTTTGCAAAATTCGTCGGGCCTTCAATACTGAACTGCCCCGCGGCGCTAGCCGGGCCGGGCGTGTCCAGACCGATTGATACAACGTCGTTCAATGTCAGTCCGCAGTTTCTCAGTGCGATCTGCAGGCCATCGACGATCTGGCGTAAGCAGATATCCGGCCCTTGCTTTGCCAGTGCTGGATACTCGCACAGCCCCTCGATGAGAAACTTTTCCTGGCTATCCAACAGCGTGTAGTTTACAGCTGTTCCGCCCAGGTCCACTCCTGCAATAACGTCCACGTTCAATCTCCTCGTCCGCCATTAACCTGCCGCGCAGCGCCGCCTATGCCGCTCAGCCCATTTGGCGCAATTCACATCCGATGCTCCATTGTAGCACGGTGCATTTGACAAGGCAAAGTATCGCTTTTGAGTTAAGAGTAGAGTGAAAATCAGGGGTTTGTTCCTGGCTTAGTCTGATTTTATCGGATCATCATAAAGTGTTCGACAATTGGTCCGAGCGCCAGCGCGGGAAAGAACGTGAGTCCTACGACAACCACGGCGACGCTGATAAGGAGCATTCCGAACTGCATCGAGTCGGTAGGCATGGACCCAAGTGAACCTGGATGTCGCCTCGACGACGCGAATTTCTCAGCCAAAATCAGCGCTGGAATAGCCAGTGCGAACCGGCCCAGCATCATTGAAAATGCAGTGGTGATATTATAAAACGGCAGGTTGGAATTCAGACCGCCAAAGCTCTGGCCATTATTTGCAAAGCAGCTGGCGTACGCGTACAAAATTTCGGAAAATCCGTGAGCGCCGGTGTTTGTGGTCAGGCCGGCCAGTCCTGCCGGGACGACCACAGCGGCGGCGGCTGGAATGAGAATCGCTACCGGAGATGCCAGAGTGAACAGTATGACCAGCTTCATCTTATCGGCATCGATTGTCCGACCAAGGTATTCCGGAGTTCTGCCGACCATCAACCCGGCAACGAATACTGCAATCAAGGCCACGATAACGATACTGTAGAGCCCCGTGCCGAGTCCTCCATATACAATTTCTCCGAGCAGCATGTTTACCATAGGGATCATGCCTGAAAGCGGCATGTAGGAGTCCGGCAGTGAGTTAGTCGATCCGGTGGCACAGTTTGAAGTAACTGCTGTGGTCAGGACAGATCCGGCGATCCCAAAGCGGACTTCCTTACCCTCCATGTTCCCGCCGGCAATTGCCCCGGAGTTTGTCATGGCCACATGGGCGGATGACGTCAACGGGTTTCCGTACTGTTCCGGAATGGCAATGCAGACGTAACCTACCGTGAATAGCGCTGTCATTACCCAAAACAGAGTCCACCCTTGACGGGCGCTGCCGACCATTCGACCAAATGTGTTCGTCAGAGCTGCAGGCAGAATAACGATGGAGAGCATCTCGACAAAGTTTGTCAGCGGAGTCGGGTTTTCGAACGGATGGGCGCCGTTTGCAGCGAAGAAGCCGCCGCCATTGGT
>PLAD01000349.1 GCA_003134215.1 Armatimonadota bacterium | reverse complement strand
ACCCGGACACCACCGTTAAGAACGCGTTGCCTCACTAATAATCAAACCATAGCCCCTCGGTTGCCTCATTAACAAATCAAACCATGGCATCTCCATGGTTGCTTGATGAAAATGAGGTAATGATGAGCATAAGCGCACGTCGCGAGTTGCGGCAGGCTGTTTTCAAACGGTATCGGGCTGCATCGAAGAGCGACAAAAGTAAGATACTCAACGAGTTTGTTGAGGCAACCGGGCATGAGCGTAAATACGCGATCACCCTTCTCAATCGACCACCGTCTGCCAATGCACGTTCGGCAGCTAAGAGGATCGTCCTTCCTCGGCGTCGCCGTTACGGAGAGGAGGTAGAGCAGCCGCTCCGAACCTTGTGGGCAGTCTCAGGACAGCTGTGTCCCAAACGACTGGTTCCGTTCCTTCCCGATCTGATCGCCGCTCTAGAACGATGCGACGAAATCACACTCTGCCCTCGGATCAGGCAAAAACTGCTGGGGATGAGCATCGCCACAGCGGAGCGGATCCTTAGCCGCATTCGCCGATCGCAGGAGCATGGACTGTCTACGACGGCGGCTGGAACTCTTCTGCGCCACCAGATCCCGATCCGGACTTATGAAGATTGGACGGAAGGGAAGCCGGGCTTCTTCGAGATCGACCTCGTCGCCCACTGCGGCAACACCGTGCTTGGAGAATACATTCACACGCTGACGATGACGGATTCCTTTACAGGATGGACCGAATGCGTGTCCATCTGGAACAAGAGCCGCTTCAGCGTAATCTCGGCAATCGAGACCGTTCGCAAGCGTCTTCCATTTCCGCTTCTTGGCATCGACAGCGACAACGGCAGCGAGTTCATTAACCATCCTCTCAAAGCCTACTGCGACGAGCACAAGATCACATTTACGCGGAGCAGGCCGTACAAAAAGAACGATCAGTGCCACGTCGAGCAGAAGAACGGTGCGGTGGTTCGACCCTTGATCGGCTACGCAAGATACGAAGGCGAGCAGGCGGCAGCGCATCTCAACCAGATGTACGTCGTTGATCGTCTCTGCATCAACTTCTTCGAGCCTTCGATGAAACTCATAGACAAGGTCAGGACGGGCGCCAAGGTCAAGAAGGTCTACGACACCCCGAAGACGCCCTGGCAGCGCCTGAAGGACGCCGGCGCGCCCCGGCCCGAACTCCAGCAGAAAATACAGCACAAGTACCTCGCGCTCAATCCCGCCAAGCTGCGGCGCGAGCTCGACGACTTGGAGCGGGACCTGCATAAGCATGCCGTCAACAATCCCGTACCAGTGGACCCCAGCACGTTGACGACGGAGGCGACACTCGATGAGCAGGAGTAAGCGGCGCATTCGCGCCAAAAGGCTCCCCGCCTACCACATCTGGCCCGAGCTCAACACCGGCAGCATTCTGAATATGCCGCCGCGCAAGCAGCTCTGGACCATCTCCGAAAAACATCGCTGGAGAGAAGCGCTCGACCGAGCCGCCCAACTACTGCAAGCGGTCGCCGAACAGATGCAGGCATACTCCAACGAACGCTCAAACGAGTGGCATGACCAAGACGTTGGAGCCGCCTTCCACGACAACTTGCAAGAGGTCACGCAACTTCAAGCGGACCTAGACGAAGTAAGGAGCAACTTCTGAATCCCCAGCCTTCCAGACAAGGCCTTGGGTATGATTCCTTAATGAGGCAACCGGACCCCCATAGTTTGATTCCTTAATGAGGCAATACGGAGTGTGTCCAGAAATTGCAAGCTTTTTAGGTCGTGGTCGGTTCGGAATCTAATATAGCGGCGGAGCGCATAGGCTGTCTGCCGGTCGTCAAATTCGCGGTTTTCCAATATTCCGTTGTCAAACAGATCGGGAAGAGTTTTCAGATCGCTCAAACGCTGCAGAAGCTGCAGTGACGGTCGGCTAAGTGCGGATTGATCGTCAAATCGCTGAGGGTCGCAATGGCGGTGGCAGAGAACTCCGCCCTGACTTGCCGATAGTGCGATTATACCGGGGCGAGCGGGCGAGAGAGCGGCGCGGCAGAAGATGCACTCCGTCAAAATCGGCGCGTATCCGAGCTCGTCGAGAAGCCTGATTTCATACCACCTGGCTGCCAGTGACGGCGCTTTGACGACAGAAATAAGATTGAGTGCGGCGTCAAGCAGGTCGAACAGGTCGGGGTTCGGGTCGTCATCGGTGACGAACGCGGAAAGGAGATCGGCGGCGTATAGGCCGTTGGCCAGCCGGGTCAAGTCTTCGCGCAGCGCGGGGTAGGAGGCGACTACTTCGGCTTGACGTACTATTTGGAGCGTTTTCGCAGATGCCAGTGAAAATTTCGATCGACACAGCAGTTCCGTCGCGCCGGACAGGCGACTTACCGCCTTGCGAGCTCCCTTCGCGATCGCCGAAATCCGTCCGCGCTCGCGAGAGTAAAGAGTCAGGATATTATCCGTTTCACCGTACTGCATCCGGCGCAAAACGATGGCGGTGATGTTGAAGTCTGGCATCGATCGGTCCGGGATTGAGTCGCACAGTAGATACGCAAAGGTATACTTGTAACTCGGAGAGTACTGCTTCTTCGTCTATTGTACCCGCGGGCCGGCGGGGCGTAATTATCGGCGCTCGAGAGCTATGTTCCTCAAACAGATCCTAGAAAGTAAGCGTGACGAAGTTGCGCAGGCGCGCCTTTGTCATCCGCTACAGGCTCTTATTTCACGCTGCGCCGATGCGCCCCCGACACGCGGCTTTGTCGCAGCGCTCCAGGTAGCTGACGGCAGGGTAGGGCTGATCGCCGAAGTCAAGAAAGCGTCGCCGTCGGCTGGAGTGATCCGGGCCGACTTTCATCCTGTCGCCATCGCAAAGGAGTACGAGGCGGCCGGCGCCGACTGTCTGTCCGTGTTGACCGACGAAAAATACTTCCAGGGAAACCTTGCCTTTCTCAAGTCCATCAAGGATGCGGTAGGACTGCCGCTGCTGCGAAAAGACTTTATCATCGATCCTTACCAGATATATGAAGCGCGCGATGCCGGCGCCGATGCGGTTTTACTGATTGTCGCCGCGCTTGAGAAGCAGCACCTTTTTGACCTCTATGCCCTCGCCCGAAGTATCGGTATGGATGTCCTGGTGGAGACCCATACTGCCGGCGAGATGGCAATCGCGGCTTCGATCAAGGCTGACCTGATCGGCATTAATTCGCGCGACCTCAAAAGCTTTGTCACCGATCTCGCCGTCATCGAACATGTTGCTGCTGTCGCACCGAAGTCGGCGCTGCTGGTTGGTGAAAGCGGCATCAAAACCCGCTCGGACGTTGTTCGGCTCCAAAAAGCGGGAGTGAATGCCATCCTCGTAGGCGAGTCCCTCATGCGTTCGTCAAGTATCTCCAGTTCCATTAATCAGCTCGTCCATTGAAGCCGCCTACAGGCAATTTCGCCTGTATCTAAGGCGGGCGCGCTTGCTTGCCGATAATATCGGAAGAATGCAGCAAAAGAGTACGGGATCTCTCAATGGAGTGCGGCCTGGTTTAAAGAAGCGGACAAAAGTACGTCCGCAGAGGCGCGCTGCTGCGTCCGCCGTCTCCAAAATCTTGACAGCGCTTGTCGAGAACTCGTACGATATCATCACCCTTCTCGACCGCAAGGGCAAGATACTTTATAAGAGCCCGTCCGAGTTTCGACTTCTTGGTTACGAGTCGAACGAAATTGTTGGTCGGTCTTTTTTCGACCTGGTCCATGATGACGATGTCGATCTTGCCCTTCAGTACTTTGAGTCGGTTGTATGTTCGCCGTTTCCTCACACCGATAAAATCGAACTCCGGCTACGTCATCGCGATGGACACTGGCTCTGGACGGAGGCCGCCTTAACAAACCGGCTTGATGATCCCGATGTCGATGCAGTCGTACTCAACAGCCGAGACATCTCAGAAACCAAGCGGATTTGTGCTCAGATGGAAGAACTGCTGGAGCACGATCGGTGTCGGGCCGAACGTGATCCTCTGACCTCGCTGTTCAATCATCGCGAGTTTCATCGGCTCTTTGACGATTGTCTTCGGAGCGCCGCCTCGTTGGGACAGGCGCTCACGGTTCTTTTGCTCGATTTGAGCAATTTCACCTATATCAACGATGTTTACGGGCATCTCACAGGAGACGAACTGCTGAAGATTGTCGCGAAAGAACTTGTTCACCACGATGGTTTTGTCCGCTGCGGGGTCCTCCCCGAAGATTTAGTTGTCGCACGTTACGGCGGCGATGAATTCGCGGTGCTGCTTCCCGATGTCGATGTCGAAGCGGCGATCGAACTGCCGAAATCGCTGGAGAAGAGTTTGCGTGAAATCGGCTTCACGCCTTCCGGCGAATCGTCGCTCATTCCCCTGGTCTGCACCATCGGCGCGGCCGTCTTCCCGCATGACGGCATAACGAGAATGCAGCTTCTCTCGGCGGCTGAGGAGCGTCTCAGACGAATCGCTTTGAGCCAGCCGGACAACGATCGGGCTGACCAGGTCCGGCGCCGTGCACGAGAGTCTAAAGAGGGCTTTACGCTTCTCGATGCATTGCTCACTGCCGTGGACAACAAGGATCGCTACACGCGCCGTCACTCGGAAGACGTTATGGACTATGTTATCCAGATCGCCGAAGAACTCGGGTTGGACGAAGCCACAAAGCATACGCTGGAGGTCGCGGCCCTGCTGCACGATGTAGGAAAGATCGGCGTCGCCGACCAGATTTTACGCAAGCCCGGGCGGCTCACTGAAGGCGAATATGCCGCGGTCAAGCAGCACCCGACCCTGGGCGCCGTGATGGTCAGCGCTGTTTCCGGTTTTGAGAATACGCTTGACGTTATTAAATATCATCATGAGCGGTGGGACGGCAAGGGCTACCCGGAAGGCAGAGTCGGTCAGGAAATCCCTTTCCTGGCGCGCCTGACCGCTGTCGCGGATGCCTTTAGCGCCATGACCACCGACAGGCCTTACCGCACAGGCATGCGCGAAGAGGCGGCTCTGGCGATCATCGCCAAAGGATCAGGGACCCAATGGGACCCTCGCTGCGTCGCAGCCCTCATCGCCGCCCGAAACCGCCACAACTCCGAGACAATCGAGACCCCGGGCCCAAGCCTGTTTATCCTGGAAGATCGTCAAAGCGAAGCCGCCTAACGAAGGTCCGTCGAACGACCTTTTTCCGGTCAAAAAATGTCCTGTTTATGCTCTCAATTTTCGGTGTTTTGATCTCC